>JAIBAP010000026.1 GCA_019695115.1 Caldilineales bacterium
CCTCTTGTACAATGATGCTTGAGTTGGACGACATGGCTCCCTCCGCGTGAGTGAAAATCGATTTGATTGTCGTTTTCAGTTTACCAAGATGCAGCCGTGTCTCCAACTCATTTAGGACGCACCCAAAGTATTTCCTCATGACCGTACTTTAACTGGCGATGTGGCCTTCAGCCCAAATGGCAGCCTTCTGGCCGTGGCAACCAAGATGGGCCTGGATCTGCGTCGTGAAGGCGATTGGCGAGTTGTCTTACAGGATTCAAGGTATGATGCTCGTTCGATTGCTTTTTCTTCCAATGCGTGCCTGTTGGCAGTGGGTGATGCAGTTGGCGGCATCCACCTTTATGATTTGAGATAGAGGCCAGTGCCTCTCGTTCTTTCCACTTTCCAGCAATATCTTGAATCCACTCTTGGTGCTCAGGGCAAAGTGTGACACCCTGTCAACGTTACTCCAACCTTGAAATCATGTCGCTTCACTGTCTTCGCCTTCGCTCCCTTATCTCCCTCCTCCTGGCGGCGCTATCGCTGCTGGTCATCACCGCTTCGGCCCGCGCCGCGCCTGCCGCCCAATCCGGCTCCGACCCCAACGCCGACTGCCTGGCCTGCCACGGCGTGCCCGGCCGCGAGATGCAATTGCTCGGCGGCGAAACGCTGTCGGTCTACGTCGATGGCGACAGCTTTGCCCACTCGGTTCATGGCCGCAAGGACATCACCTGCACCGCCTGCCACACCAACATCAGCGGCTATCCGCATCCGCCCCAGATGGCCCGCGACCGCCGCGACTACCAGTTGCAGAACTACGCCGCCTGCCGCAACTGCCACCCCGAAGTCTACGACAAAACCCTCGATTCGATGCACACAAAGGCGCTGGCCAGCGGCGAGCGCAATGCCGCCGTCTGCACTGACTGCCACGGCGCCCACGACGTCACACCGCCGGCACGACGCCGACCAGTTTCAACTTCACCGGCCAGCGCAAAGACAGCGGGAGCGGGTTGCTGTTTTACAACGCCCGCTGGTATGATCCCGTCATTGGCCGCTTCCTGGCGGCGGACACGATTGTGCCGGAGCCGGGGAATCCGCAAAGCCTGAACAGGTACAGCTATGTCCATGACGAGGGCTGCGTTTTCAAACCCTCAGTCGCCTGCCATCGCCGCCGCCAGCGCCTGCACATACCCCCTCGCCACCGCCGCCGGATGGTAGAGGTCGCGAGCGCGGCGGCCGGCCTCGGCGCCAAGCGCAGCGGCGTGGTCGGGGTCGGATAGCAGCCGGGCCAGGTTCTGCGCCACGGCTTCGGGGTTGCCGGGCGGGGCCAGATAGCCGGTGACGCCCGGCTCGACCATATCGGGCAAGGCCCCCACCGCCGTCGCCGCCACCGCCCGCCCGGCCGCCATGGCTTCGGCCACGATCACCGGCGCGTGCTCGTCGAACGAAGTCAGCACCAGCGCCTGCGCCCGCCCCAGCGCCTCTTTGATCTCAGCCTGCGGCGGCGAGCCACGGAAACGAACGGCGTCACCCAGGGGGGCCGCCTGGCGGTGCAGGGCGTCGGCATAGGCCGGGTCGGCCGTGGCGCCGATGATCTCGAACAACAGGCCGGGGAAATCCGGCTGCAAGCGCCCGACGGCGGCGATCGCCACCTCCAGACCCTTGCGCGGGGTGATGTTGCCCACGAACAGCAGCCGGTTCGGCTCCGGCGGCGGCGAAGGCTCGAAAAACAGCGGCGCCACCGGGTTGTTCACGCGGTGAAACTGCGCCTGCGTGCGCGGGCGGTAGAGTTCGATCACGTGGTTGGAGATGGCGACGATGTGCCGCACCCGGCGCAAGGTCTGGCGCTCCAGCCAGAGTTCCCACAACGAAGCCAGCCGCGTGAACCAGGTGCGGCGGGTGGACAGTTCCTTGCCCGGGAAGCCGTGGATGGTGTGGACGGTGGGCCGGCCCGAATCGAGCGCGGGCAGGGCGTATTCGTATTGGTGGGTCGAGATGGCGTCGGGCGCGAGCTGGCGCAGGAGCGGCGCCACCAGCCCGGCCGTCCGCATCATGTTGGGCGCCAGGCGGCTGGGCCGGGCGGCGAAGTTGTGGACGGTGTAGCCCGGCCGTTCGTAGCCGCCTTCGGGGATGCCCTGCCGGTGCTGGATCAGGTGCAGGTCGATGCTGGCGTCGCGGCCCAACTCGTCGCGCAGGCTGGCGATGACGCTCTGGATACCGCCGCGGGCGGGAGCATCGAAAGGGAAGTGACCGAGGATGGCGAGGCGCATGGGGGGGCGAGTGGCAGGTGGCAGGTGGCGTGTTGCGTGTTGCGTGTTGCGTGTTGCGTGTTGCGTGTTGCGTGTTGCGTGTTGCGTGTTGCGTAGAATTGTGGCTTATGATGAAAAAAAAACGCAAAAAAGAGTACAAGATACGGAATACGAATCAATAACCAATAACCAATCACTAATCTCCAATCTCCAATCTCCAATCCCCAATCACCCCCCCATACGCCCCCACCGTCTGCTCGAGTACGGCATCGAGTCGGAAGCGTTGGGCCAGGTGACGGGCCTGCTGGCCCCAGCGGGCGGCCTGGGCCGGGTCGGACAGGGGCCGGGCCAGGGCGGCGGCCAGGGCGGCGGGGTCGTCGGGCGGGACGAGCAGGCCGGCCAGCTCATCGCCCAGCATATCGGGCACGCCGCCGACGGCGGTGGCCACCACCGGGCAGCCGGCGGCCATTGCTTCGGCCAGGGCCACGGGCGCCGTCTCCTGGCGGGCGGCGAGGACGACGGCCTGCGCCCCCTCATAAGCGGCCAGCAGGTCGGGCCGGGCCAGGTTGCCCAGGAAGCGGATGCGCTCTTGCAGCCCGGCGGCGGCGATGAGGTCGCGGCAGGCGGCGACATAGCTGGGATGGGTGTCGGTTTCGCCGGCGATGTGAAGGTGGGCGGCGGGGAAGGCGGGGGCGATGCGGGCAAAAGCGCGGATGAGCGTATCGATGCCTTTGCGGGGGATGACCCGGGCCGGGCAGAGCAAGCGACCGGGCTGCGGCTGCGGGCGGAGGTCGAAGCAATCGTTATCGACCGGGTTGGCGATGTCGCGCCAGGCGATGTGAGGGTAGCCGGCAAAGGCCCGGCGGACATAGGGGCTGATGGCCGTGCAGTGGCGGGCGCGGCGCAGCACCCAGGCCTCATAGAGGGCGTCGTAGCGCCAGGCCAGCCATTCCGCGGCGCTCTGCGACCCGCTCAGCGCCGCCTCGCGCTTGATCACGCCGTGGACGGTGACGAGCGAAGGGTAGGGTGCATCCAGGGCGGCGGCGCCATAGAAATTGACCCCGTGCGCGTGGATCACATCCGGCTGCACGGCCGAGGCCACCGCGACAAGGGCGCGGCGCATGTCGCTTTGCCAGCGCAGCCGCCGGAAGCGCGTCACCGGCAGGCGGTGGACGGTTACAGGGCCGTCGTTTTCCTGGCCGGGGGCGATACCCGGCTGGGCGGCGGCGACGAACACCTCCAGCCTCGGCCGTTTTGCCAGCCCGCGCGCCAGCATCTGCACGACGGCAGTGGCCCCGCCGACGAGCGTCTGGCCGGGAAGGGGGTAGGGGCCGAAGAGGAGGATGCGCATGGTGGGGAAGGATGGATGGCTAGTTAAAGAAATGATACTCGGTCCTGAAACGTGATGCGTGATGCGTGAAAATCGCCGACGTTTTCTCACGTTTCACGCTTCACGGTTTATGACCTTCATAACAAATCAACCTAGCGATCAATAAGTGCGTCGCACCTGTAGAGTCGCGTAGATCGCCGCCAACTCGGCCGTCTGCTGCTCGATGCCGAAACGCTGGCCCGCCTGCCTGCGCCCTGCCTGCCCCATCGTGGCCGCAAGATCAGGTGCAGAGAGAAGGCGGCGGAGGGCGGCGGCCAGGGCGGCAGGGTCGGTGGGCGGGACGAGCAGCCCGGTCTTCTCGGCGCTCACCAGGTCGGGCAGGGCGCCGGTGGCGGCGGCGATGACCGGCAGCCCGGCGGCCATGCCTTCGATCACGGTGCGGCCGAAGGGTTCCGGCTGGGCGGGGACGAAGCAGAGCAGGTCGGCGGCCAGCAGCAGGCGGGGGATGTTCTGGCGAAAGCCGGTGAAGCACAGCCGCCCGGCCACGCCCAACCGGCCGGCCAGGCCCCGCAGCTCGGCCTCGATCTCCGGCTCCAGAAAGTCCGGCTGGCCGACGATGAGGCCGTACAGGTCGGGGAAGTCGGGCGCGACCTGGGCCAGTCCCTGGATGAACGTATCGAGTCCCTTGCGGCGCATCAATCGGCCGGCCACCACGGCCAAACGGGCGTCGGGCGGCAGGCCCCATTCGGCGCGCACGCCGCTGCGGTCGGGCGGGACGGCGTAGGGGGCCAGGTCGATGGCATTGGGCAGGATGATCTGGCGGCGAAAGCGGGCGCCCTGGCTGATCTGGTCAGCACCGAGGGCGGCGGAAGTGACGATGCCCATCGCCGGCAGCCGGCTGATGAGGCGATGGAAGGGGTCGAGCGGGGTGAAGGAGCGGACGGTGACGAGGCTGGGGCGATGGCAGCGCCAGGCGGCCAGGATGCCGGCTTCGGCCAGGGGGAGGGCGTCGTTGAGGTGGACGAGATCGACCCTCTGCTCGCGAATGAGCCGGGCGATGAAGCCAGCCGTATGGCGGGTGCGCAGCCACAGCCGCCGGGTGACGGATACCCACTGCCGCATCTCCCCCCTCTCCCTCCCTCCCTCTCTCCCTGCGTCTCTGCGTCCCTGCGTCTCCCCCTCCCTCCCTCCCTGCGTCCCTCCCTCCCCCCTTCCCTGCGTCCCTGCGTCCCTCCCTCCCCTGCGCGGGATAGCCGTCCCCTGCCCGGCGTCGTAGCCGAAGACCGGTAGGCCGAGTTCGAGGACGGCCGGCAGACGGGCGACGGCCGGGGAGAGGAGGACGAGCGGCTCGAAGCGGTCGCGGTCGAGATGGCGCAGGAGCAGGAGCAAGCTCTGGATCGAGCCGCCTGGTTCGGGGGCAAAATCGACAAAGAGGAGGCGAGGCCGGGTCATGGCTGGCGGGCTGCCACGGGCGCGGCCGGGGCGGGCCGTCCCAGGCTGGTCTCCAGGGCTTCGAGCACGAAGGCCAGGGAGATGGCCGCCACCAGGCTGACCAACACACCCACCAGCAGGATCTGCCAGGTGCGGCTGGGGAGGGCCTGGTCGGGCAGCTGGGCGGGATCGACCACCTGCAAGTAGCCGACATTGCTGCCTTGCATGATCTTGAGCCGGGCTTCGTCGGCTTTGTCGGCCAGGAAGTCGTAGGAGGCCTGGGCGCGAGCCAGCCGGTTGACAAGTGATTTGTATTGCTCTTGCAGGCCGAGCAGGTAGATGAGTTGTTGCTGGCGCTCGGTGAGTTGGCGCTCGTATTCGGCGATGGCGGCACGATGCCCGGCGGCGGCGGCGGCATAATCGGCGGCGGCGGCGCGCTGGCGTTGGGCCTGGGCCTGAAGGCTTTCGATCTCAGCGGCCAGGGCGGGGGATGGGGTTGCGACCGGCTTGGGAGCAGTCGAAGTCGTCTCGTCGTCGGGCTGCAGGGCATCGAGTTGTTTCTGCGTCTGCCCGACCAGCGTGCGGTATTCCGCTGCCAGACGGTCGTTGCGGGCGGCTTCCACCTGGGCGGCATCGCGCTCGGCCCGCAGATTGCGCAACAAGTCCTGATAGGCCAATGTCTCGCGCTCGAGGTCGCTGACCTCGTTCTTCAGTTGGAAGTCTTGCAGGGCTTCGTCGGCGGCGGCCAGCGTCTGCACCTGCTGGGCAAGCTGGGCCTCGATGAAGTCGCGCGAGGTCTGGGCAGGGGTGGAGCGGATGGTGCGGTAGGCATCGAGGGCATTTTCGACCTGGGCGCTGACCACCTTTTGCGCCAGTTCGGGCGTGGGCATGCGGGCTGTGACGGTCACGAAGTCGAACTGGTGCTCGCTGCCGATGCGTTCGATCAGTTCGACGGCCGAGAGATCGAGTCCCAGGTCGGCAATGGTGCGCCAGGCGACGGAGGGCAGGCGGAGGACGTCGTAGAACTCGTCGTGGACGCTCTGCACCTGCTCGCTGCTGGCGGTGTAGCGGCTCTGCGAGAAGAGCGGCACTTCCTGCGGATCGACGACGTTGATCTGCAACCGCTCGCTGGCCACGTACTCTGGCCCCGATGTTCCGGCCACGGCGATGACGGCGGCGGCGGTGACGAAGGGCAGCAGGAGCAGCAGCCACCAGCGGCGGAGGAGGATGCGCAGGAAAGACCGGGGTGGGGGTTGGGTGGTCATGGTTGGTTCAACGGTTGCGTGTTGCGTGTTGCGTGTTGCGTATTCGTGGCGGCCAGGCGTTCTTGGATGGCGGTGGAGAGGGCCTCGAGGCGCTGGTCCCAGCTGTGGGCCTGGGCCAGGGCTTGCTGGCGGCGGCGGCGGTCGGGGGAGTCGGCGGCGAGGGCGGCGGCGAGGGCCTGGGCAAAGCCGGCGGCGTCATCCGCCTGCCAGAGGACGCCGGCGAACGGCTCGATGGCCGGAATGGAGGTGGAGACGATGGGGATGCCTGCGGCCAGGTATTCGTAGAGCTTGAGCGGGCTGATGTTGCGCGTCCATTCGTTGCGACGGTAGGGCATCAGGGCGGCGTCGAAACGCTGCACATAGGCGGGGAGGGCCTCGACCGCTTTGCCGCCGAGAAGGTGGACGTTGCCGAGTTGGCGCAGGGGCCGGAGTTCGTCGGGGTTGCGGAGGGCGTTGGGGCCGACGAGGGCGAATGTCCAGGCAGGATGTTGCCCGGCGACCGCCGCCAGCAGGTCGAAGTCGATCTTCTCGTTGAGGACGCCGGCGTAGCCGATGAGGGGCCGGGGCAGGTTGGCGATGTCAGGCGGAACTGAGGCGGCGGGGCGGGCAAAGTGCTCGACATCGACGCCGTTGGGGACGAGGACGACATGCGGGTGGAGAGGGCTTTTGCTCTCCAGCAGGGCGGGCGAGGTGACGAAGACGAGATCCACCCGCCGGATGAGGTCGGCCTCCAGTTGGCGGATGATCTGGCGACGGTCGCGGCCCTCGATCTGTTCCGAGCCGAGGGCGTAGGCCGAGTATTCGTCGACGGCGTGGTAGATGGCGAGACGCTCGTCCAGTTGCCCAACCATCTCGCCCAAATCGTAGCGGAAAAGCCAGAGGAGGGGGCGCGCCATGTCCAGACGGCGCAGGGTCTGGCGCAGGTCGCGGCGGCGGAGGGCGAAGGTGAGGTGGCTGAGGGGGGGGCGGCCCGAGCGGGGGGCGAAGACGGCGGGGGTGTAGACCCAGAGGTTGGGCAGGGGCGAGGTCAGATGGGATCGCCGCAGGGTAGCCAGGGGGTGATGGCGGAGGGCGGCGGTGGTTTCGCTGAGGTAGGGGGCGGGTTCGATGAAGAGGATGCGGTTGTGGCAGGCCAGCCGTGACATGATCTGCTGGCGGTTGCGCCAGAGCGCATCCCACGGGTTGGCGGAGAAGCAGGCGATGGCGTGGCCGGAAAGCATACGATCAGGGCGACGGAGCCGCTTTGCCGGTGATCTGGCGGTAGAGGGCGGCGTGGCGGGCGCCCAGGCTGGCCCAATCGCGGCTGGCGACGAGGGCCAGGGCGGCGGTGCGGGCGCGTTCGGGGTCGATGCGCCGGGCCTGATCGAGGGCCTGGCGCAGATCGCCGTTGCCCGGCTGGAAGAGGACGCCGCTATCGCCGCTGATCAGGTCGGGGAAGGGGCCGATGGCGGGGGCGATGATCGGCTTGCCGAAGGAGTAGGCCAGGAGGGCAGCGCCGGAGGTGGTGGCGCGGCGGTAGGGGAAGACGCAGGCGTCGGCGGCGTTGAAGAAGATCTGGAGGTCTTCGTCGGCGATGTAGGTGGGGAACAGGCGGACGCCGGGGTGGTCGTGGGCGAGCAAGCGCAAGTGCTGGACGAAGGCCTGGCCGCCCTGGTTGCCGGCCCCAACCTGGCCGGCGATGACGAGTTCGTTGCCAGCGGCCGGCAGCGAGAGGAAGGCGTGGATCAATTGGTCGAGGCCCTTGTACGGGCGCATCTGGCCCAGGCAGAGATAAACGAAGGCATCGGGCGCAAGCTGTAGCCGCTGGCGGGCGCTCTGCCGGTCGATGTCGTTGGGGTAGGCGTGCAGGTAGTGGCCGTGGGGGACGATGTAGACGCCGGCCGTGCGGCCGTGCTGGCCGGCGACGGCGGCGGCGGTGGCTTCATCGTGGACGTGGATGGCGTCGGCGTGGGTGAAGATCCAGTCGTTGGCAGCGGTGTTGAGGTCAGGGTAAAGCTCGTCGTGGTGGTGGAGGTTGTGGACGGTGTAGACCAGGCGGATGCCGCGGCGTTGGGCAAAGCGGAGTTCGAGCAGGAGCTGGCGCAGCGCCCGGGCGGCCTGACGGTGGGGTGGATGCCCGTAGCTGTATTGCAGCTCCAGCCAGTGCAGGTGCACCAGGTGGGGATGTCCGGGCGAAAGCAGGGTGCGCCAGGCCAGGGTGGGGGCGATGGCCGTCGTCACGCCGGCGTCGGCCTTCTGCACCCCTTCGGCCAGCAGACGGACATAGGGGTTCAGGCGGACGCGGGAGAGGTAGAGGATGCGGAGCGGCATGTTAGTTATTGGAGATTGGAGATTAGAGATTGGCGGTTGGCAATCCCTAATCTCCAATCTCCAATCTCCAATCACCTCTTCACCCCAATGACGATCAAATCACGGGCGAAGAGGGTGGGGAAGCGGCGGGCCAGGCGGGTGTAGAGACGGTTGAAGGGCGGGCGACGCAGCCAGTTGGGGTAGAGGCCGCGCACCCACAAGGAGGCGGAGCCGTCGAGGTGGGTGATGGCAATATCCCGCGCGGCCAACCAGTCCCGGATTTCGTTCAGGGTGAAGAAGCGGAGATGGGTGAAGTCGGTGGGGGTGGCGCGCAGGTAGGGGAAGCGACCCCGCAGCAGCCACCATCGGCAGCGCCAATGGGCGATGTTGGGCAGGCAGAGGAGGAAGGTCCCGCCCGGTTTCAGCACCCGCGCCAATTCGTCGAACGAGCGGGCGGGGTCGAAGTGGTGCTCGATGGCCGAATCGGAGACGACGGCGTCGAAGCTGGCGTCGGGGAAGGGGATGCCGGTCTCGGCGATGTAGAGTTGGCTGGCGTCCAGACCCTTTTCCTGCGCCCGCCGGGTGGCTTCGTGGGTCAGGTCGGTCATGGTCACCTGGGCGCCGCGCTCGCGGGCCATGCGCTGGGCCAACATGCCGGGGCCGCCGTCGAGCTGGAAGACGCGCTGGTCGGGCCGGATGTGGGCCAGCATCAAGTCCAGGCGGGTGTGGTCGACGCTGTCATCTTTGGCAGCCCAATAGGCTTCGTACCAGGCGACAAGGTTCATAAATGCGGATTGCGAAATGCGAATTGCGAAATGGATCGATCACGAATGGCACGAATGGACGAATGGCACGAATAGAGCCAGTTATTGGTTATTAGTTATCAGTCATCAGTTACCAGTTGCCAGTTACCAGTTACCCGTTACCGCTTGCCACCCGTCACTTGCCACCTGCCACCTGCCCCTCTACCCGCGCGCCAGGGGCAGGAAGAGGCGGAAGGTGGGGAGGGGGGTGGCGGTGGCGGTGGGGGTGCGAGTGGGGGTGGGCGTCAGGGTGGCGGTGGGGGACGGGGTGGGGAGCGGTTTGTGAGCGAAGTCGACGGTCGTTTGCTGGCCCGCAGCCACGCTCACGATCAGTTCGTTGGTGGGGTGGGCGGGGTAGTAGCCGCCGGGGGCGTCTTCGTGCAGGCGGTAGGCGCCGGGGGCCAGGTTGCCGAAGCTGTAGAAGCCATCGGCCGCGGTGGTGTAGGCGCCAATGGACAGTGACCCCTGGTAGATGCGCACCGTGGCTCCGGCCAGACCCGGTTCGCCTGGCTGGCGTACGGCATCGAGGTTGACGTCCTCGAAGATGAGGCCGGCAAGGACGCCGACGACGGGGGTGGGGGTGGGCGTGGCGGTGGGGGTCTCGGTGGGGTTCGGGGTGGCCGATGGCGTGGGCGATGGCGTGGGGGTGGGGGTGCGAGTGGCGGTGGGGGTGGTGGTGGGCGTGGGGGTGGGGGTGGCGGTGGGGGGGATGGGCCGGTAGATGATCTCCAAAGCCGGGCGGGTGTTGGCCAGGCTGTGCTCGCTGCTGCGCAGATTGCGGGCGGCGTTGTAGCTGGCGGTGGCAGCGATCAAGACCAGCCCGTGGTTCCCGGCCGGGTTCTGCACCCAGCCTTGCACC
The DNA here is from genome assembly GCA_019695115.1 of Caldilineales bacterium. GTDB lineage: Bacteria > Chloroflexota > Anaerolineae > J102 > J102 > SSF26. The sequence continues at coordinate 10,206 of JAIBAP010000026.1, forward strand.
GTCGCCAAGACGTTGGCCGTGTAGACGCCATCGGCGGCGTTGAGATTGAGGGTCGCGATCGGCGAACTCTCCCAGTCCTGGCCGGGTTGGCCGCCGGCCGCCCCCCAGGGTTGCCCGGCTGCCGCCTGGTTGTAGGTGGCGGTGGCTTCGTCCCAGGGGCGCAGCAGCCGATAGAGGTTGACCGCCATCTCGGGGCCGGTTCCGTCGGTCGTGAGCTTGAGGTTGGCGGCCTGGATTTCGACATTGGCCGGGAGGACGCCGGTCAGGTCGAAGCGCAGCAAGCCGGTGGCGACGCCGCTGGTGCGTAAGGTGACGGCGCCGAAGTTGCCGTAGTTGGAGGCGGCGCTCCACTGGTTGATCCAGGCATCGCTCGTGCCGCCGTAGCCCTGGCTGCCTTCCTGGAGGCTGACGAGGGCGGGGATGCTGCCATCGTTGGGGAAGAGGCTCAGGCGGACGACGCCGGACGGGGTGGTCCAGTCCAGGCGACCGTTGAGGGGGGTGACAGGGGCGATGGTGGTGCCCTGGCTGGTGGTGGTCTGCGAGATGATGTAGCCGGCGGCCGGGTCGAAGCCCATGCGGGCCAGGTCGAAGCTGAGATCGACGGCCTGGGTGTCGGTGACGGTCAGGGTGGCGCGGTCGGCGGCCGGGTCGGAGTCGGCGGCGACCTCGGTGAAGCGGTTGGGGCTGTGTTTGCCGATGTCCAGCCAGTAGAAGGCTTTGCTTTCGTCGGTGCGGAGGCGCAGGCGGGCCGGATGATCCTGGCGGACGTAGTCGTCCATGAAATCAGCCGCCCAGTCGCCGCCCAGTCCCCAGTTGGATGAGTCGTCGCCGTGGTCGCCGGGATACCAGCGCAGTTCCAGGCGACGAGGGCTGGCGGCGGCGATGGCGTCGTAGAAGTCCTGGGCGTGGTGCGGGGGGACGACGGTATCCTGCGAGCCGTGGATGATGGCGATGGGCAGATTGCTGAGGTTGGAGGCAAATTCCCAGGGGCTGCGGCGTTTGTACTCGAACGGAACCTGGGTTGGGGCGCCGCCGGTCTCGGTGATGATGCGCGTTTGGCGGTACTCGCTGCTCTCGTAATACCACTCAGACAGGTCGGCAATGGCTTTGTGGGTGACGGCGGCGGCGAAGAGGTCCGGATATTTGGCTGCCATGACGCCCGCCATCATCCCCCCCATGCTGAAGCCGCCGACGTAGATGCGGTCGGGGTCGATGTTGTAGTGGCTTTGCATGTACTGGAGGAGGGCGAGGGCGTCGTGCTGGCTGCGCAACGAGGCCAGGGGTTCGCCGCCGGGGCCGAGGGCGTTGTTGCCGCGCTGTGCGGGCGAGGCGACGAACCAGTCGTGGGCGATGGCGGCGGCGGTGTAGTCGGGCAGCGGCTCGAAGGGGACGCCGCTCCAGCCGTGGAAGACGAGGAGCAGGGGCCGGGGTGCGCTCTGGTCGATCGGCTCCAAAATGGCGGCATCGACGGCCTGGCCGCCTTCGCCAGGAAATTGGATGAACTTGTATTGGCCGCCCAGCAGCCCGGCGCCGCTGACCTGCAAGGCGGCGTAGTCCACACCCCAGGCATCGCTCGTGCCCTCGGCCGTCAGGCGGACGTAGTTGACGCCGGGATGCAGCAGTTCCGGCGGGAGAGGATAAGTGCGGATGGGCGCGTGGTCGACCGGGTCGCACGTTGGCTTGCCGTCGGCGGGCGGGGCCTGGCCGATGTCGACGCCATTGACGACGATGGGGTGGATGGCGCCAGCGCGGACATTGGAGGAGCGCATTAGCAGGCTGGCCGATTCGACGACGCCGGTGTAGGGCAGGGCCAGGGTGATGGTGTAGGTGGGGAATTCGTTGAGCGCGAGCGGGTCGGGTGTGGTGGTGAGCCGGTAGCAGGTCTCGTCGGCGTTCGAGGTGATGTCGACTTGAGGGCGAACGATGCCGGCGGCGCCGGCCGAGAGGGTGAGACCGAGGGCGGCCAGCAGGGAGAGGCTGAGGAAGAGGCTGAGTAGGAGGCGGCGTGGATGCACGGGGAAAGCCATGTCGTGAAGAGAGCGGTTGATAAGGAAGGTGTCACGATTATACTCAGACAGCGAAAGAGGGGCGAAGGAAGCCTGATGGTGCAAGCTCCTCCGCCCCTCCCGAAGTCAGACCTTCAGGGTCTGGCAGACCCTAAAGGTCTTCATGGTCCCACATTTCGCCACAGCAGCGGCAGGAAGATGCGGACGCGGCCGTCGTAGTCGCCGAAGTGGAGTTCCAGGGTCTGGTTGGGCGAGAGGGCGGCCAGGAAGTCGTTGGGGGTGCTAGAGGTGAGGCCGGTGGGGTCGATCTCGACCAGGCGGTAGCTGCCCGGCGCCGCCAGGACGAATTGGGCGTAGCCATCGCCGCCAGTGGCATCGCGCGCCACTTCCTGTTGCCCCGGCCAGCGGTAGACGATGATCTCGACCCCGGCCAGCGGTGGTTCGCCGTCATCGCTGTCGCCATCCTTGTTGAGGTCGTTGAAGACATAGGCGTGGATGGCGCCGCTGGGGGTGGCGGTGGGGGTAGGGGTGGGGGTGGGCAGGGCGAAGAGGCCAAAGTCCTGGCTGAGGACGCCGTTGCCTGGGGCCAGGAAGCGGTTGTTGGGGGGGGTGGTGTTCTGCCAGTTGGCCGGGACGACGAGCACCAGTTCGTAGGTTTGCGAGGCCAGACTGCCAAAGCCGTAGCGACCCTCGCTGTCTGTGACTTGCTCGGACAGCAACTGGCCCTGCACGGTGCGCAATCGCAAGGTGACGTTGGCGACGCCCGTCTCGCCCGCGCCCGGTTCGTGGTTGCCGTCCTGGTCAAGGTCATGCCAGACGATGCCCTCGATGCGCCCGCCGGTGGGGGTGGCGGTGGGGGTGCTGGTGGGCATGGGGGTGCTGGTAGGCGTGCGGGTGGCGGTGGGGGTGGGGGTGGGGGTGGCGGTGACGGTGGGGGTGGCGGTGGGGATGCGGTTGGCGGGGAAGTTCTTGTCGCCGATCTCTTGCCCGGCGATGACCTGCGCCCACTGCTGTTGGATGACCATCGTCCAGCCCTGGGGCGGTGTGACCCGGATGCTGTAGACGGCCGGGTTCAGGCCGGGGAAGCGATAGAAGCCGGCGTTGTCGCTGACAACCTCGGTGATGAGGGTGGTGTTGTCCGAGGCGTAGAGCCGCACCAGTGCGCCGGGCAGGGGCGGTTCGCCGCCATCGCGCACCCAGTCGAAGTCCAGGTCCTCGAAGATGTAGCCGGATAGGCTGCCGGTGGTGGCCTGGAGGGTGGCGGTAGGGGTGGGGGTGCGGGTGGGGGTGGCGGTGGCCTGGCCGGTGGGGGTGGGCGTGGAGGTGACGACCTGGCCGGTGGGGGTGGGGGTGGCCGTGACCTGGGGGGCGTTGTTCAGTTTGCGCACATCCACGTGGTGGATGTATTCGTCGCCGTCGTTGGCGTCGGCGTCCGAGCGGCTGTCGATGTAGAAATCGGCCTGGTTGGCAGCCAGCCGGGTGCCGAAGTAGCCATCCTGGATGTAGAAGGTGGCGGTTTTCCAGGCGTTGGTGTTGGTTTTCTGGACGTAGAAGGTGTTGGCCGGCTGGAGGCCGGTAGTGGGCAGGGCCTTGTCGATGGCCAAGCCGGTGGCCACGCTCCAGTCCTGGATGGCGTAGACGCGGGCGGCTTTTTCGCCGGTGGTGGAGTCGTATTTGAGACGGAAGCGGTCGTTGCCGGCGTCGAGATAGGTGACGGCGATGGCGACTTCGTGGGCGTTGCCGGTGGGCGGGGCCAGGTAGCGGCCGTCGGCGTCGAAGAAGAAGCCGTAGTTGCCATTGGCCTGGTTGCTGCGCCGCGCCACCCAGCCCGGATCGACCTGGATTTGGACTTTGTTGGCGGCGCCGGCGTCCACCTGGTAGAGGCCGGCGCTGTTGAGGACGGCATTGTAGGGTTGGGTGTTGTAGTGGTAGGGCTTATCGAGGACGTTGGAGGTGGGCGCGTCCCAGCCGGTGATGCCGCCGTTCGATTGGAAGCGAGGGTCGTCGGTGATGGGGATGGTGACGCCGCCGGGGATGGTGTGACGCTGGTAGAGATAGTATTCGTAGTTGCCGTTGGTGGGCCAGTCGTGATACTGGTCGTGTGGGATCTCGGCGTAGGGCAGGTAGGTGGGATTTTTGTGCTCGCGCATGCGCGACCAGATGCTGGGTGGGAAGGTGTCGCCAGCCTGCAAGCCGGTGCCCAGGTATTTGTCGGCCCATTGGGCGATGCTGCGGTTGGTGGGGGTGTCCATGCCGCTGACGTTCCAGAAGGCGGAGAGGCGGATGACATCGACATGGACATCGAGGGCGCGGGCCATGCCCCAGTAGAATTCGTTGGCGGTGCGCAGCATGTAGGCGTAGGTCTCGACGGCGCTGGGCACGGTGTCGGCGTATTTGCGCAGCTGGTCGTAGGTGCCCACGCATTTGCGGTTGGGGTCGAGGCTTTCGCAGGATTCGATCAGGGTGAAGTCGGAGGTGAGGACGTTGACCGAGAGGCCGATGTTCTGGCTGGCGGCCCAATCGGCGATGGTGCGGCGCTCGGTGACATCCTGGTGGAAGGTGGCGTTCTGGTTCATGACCCGGATCTTGGGCTGGCCGTTGTTGCTTTCGAAGGCGTTCTTGTAGGCCAACGAGACACTCTGACCGAAAGCCACCCATTGCGCCGAGGACATGTTGAGTGAAGCGCGGTCGTCCGGGTCCACAGCTTTGTTCTCGCCATCTTTGCCCACGCCTATGGCCACCCAGCCGAATTGGCTGGCCTGTGGATGCGAGCGCAGATGGTCGGCCAGGGCATTGATGAAGACGGTGTACTGGCTCTGGTAGTAGGCGTCGCTGTAATCGATGAGGTACCAGGGGCCGTTGTCGGGGCTGCCATCGCCGTTGCAGTCGCGGATGTCGGGGTTGGCGGCGGTGATGATGGGGTCGTCGGCGGTGTTGGTCTGGCCGTCGGGGCCGAAGCGCACCCAGGCCGGGGTCGATTCGATGCCGAGGGTGGGACAGCGAGTGGGCCGGCCGGTGTAGGTGACGAAGGCAAAGCCCACATATTTATAGCCGGCGTTCAGTTGGCTGCTGATCCACGAGTCCATCACATCGAAGCTGTATACGTTTTTCTGCGGGTTGAGGCTCTTCCAATCCCAGAAACGGTAGGAGCCAACAGCGTAATAGGGGTCGGGCGGGCGCGGGGTCTGGTTGAGGCCGTTTTCGATGTAGAAGCCAGAGCCAAGGCCGAGACGGTCGGGCGCGGAGGGGGCCAGGGCAGCGGGGCGATCCTGGGCAAAGACAAAAGGCGTCGCCAGCAGCAGCCCAAACAGGCCGAGGAGAACAAGCAGAGGAGGTAGGCGACGGCGGGTGGGATGGGACATCAGCGGACTCCTGGTGGGGGTGGGGATGACACACCCAGATGACACGCCCGGCAGGTTCTGGAAACCTTGAGGGTGTTGGGTGTAGCGAATAAGAAAGCCGCCGGGAGAGCGGCGGCCTGCTGGTTGGAAAAAGCAAGCGGGAGCGGCCGAGAAACAGTCTCCCCTCGGTGAAGGGCGAGGGTCTGTGCGACCCTGCGCCCGGCCACCTTCTGTTTCCTTTCGCTCCCGCTACTATGCGCACACTAACACGGGAAGATGAATTTGCCATGAACGGAAGGCGGCATGTTGGGTGAAAGTTTTGTAATCTGGCGGGTGAAGGAACTCTAGCGCGCTGAGTTGGATGGGGCGCCTTCGCGCCAGCCGATGACGCCGGCCGGGACGCCGGCGGCGATGGCGAAGGCCGGGATGCTGGCGGTGACGACGGCCCCCGCGCCCACCACGGCTCCCCGGCCGATGTTGACGCCGTCGAGGACGATGGCGCCGATGCCCAACCAGGCGCCGTCTTCGATCACGATGTCGCCCTTGCTGGTGAGGGGTTGGCGGGCGATGGGGAGGGCCGGGTCGGCGAAGCCGTGCTGGTAGGGATAGAGGGCGCAGCGCGGGGCCAGTTGCACATCGTCGCCGATGACGATGTTGGCTTTGGCGGCGGTGAGATGGCAACCCGACTGGATGTGGGTGTTCCGGCCGATGGTGATGGCCCCGCCCTGGATGAGTTCGAGGATGCTGTGGCGCTGCACCGATGAGTCATCGCCGATGCTGAGGCTGCCGCCGTCGCGATGGGCGTATAGCGTCACCTGGTCGTCGATGAAGACGCGCTGGCCCAGGCGCAGGTTGGGGCAGTGGATGGCGGCAAAGGGCGAGATGAAGCTGCGCCCGCTCAGACGGATGAGCAAGCGCCGGTTCTTGTACGGTCCCACCACCCAGCAGGCCAGCCGCAAGAACAGCCCGCCAAGCACCGGCAAGCGCGAGAGGGTGAGGAGAAGACGAAGGAGGAATGTCATTTGGGTTGAGTTTTTGTGGCGTTGTTGCGTGTTGCGTGGTGCGTGGTGCGTGGTGCGTGATGCGTGATGCGTGATGCGTGATGCGTAATGCGTAAATACTCGGGTGATAGGTCTACGGAACCCGGAACACGAAACACGAAACACGAAACACGGAACACAAAATCCGAACCACCCCCTCACAAATAACCCTGCTCGCGATACCACGCATATTCGGCCTGGGCCGCGGCCAGGAGCAAGGTCTGCGGCATGCCCAGCTCGGTGATGGCCCGCGAGGGGTCGCAGGTGAGGCGGGTGGGGCCGGCGTCAGGGGCGGGCGGGGTCGGCCAGGGCTGTAGAGAGCGGGCCAGGCGGCGGAGGTCGGCGCTAAGGTCCGGGCGTGGTCGCCTTCCCGTTGCCTGTGCGATCAGCCGGGCGAAGGCCCTGGCATCGAGGTTGCCCTGGCGGTGGCCGAGCAGATAGCGACGCCCCGGCTGCCCGCGTTCGGCCGCCAGGATCATCCCCCGCGCCACATCTTGCACCGGCGTCCAGTTGATGCCGCCGGCCGGGTAACGCTGGCGCCAGCCGGATCTGTTCTGCACGGCGTCGAGGAAGCGCCGGCCGCTGGCCGAGGGCCGCCAATCGCCCGGCCCCAGCATGGCTGACGGATGGACGATGATGATGGGGGCGCCGCCGTCGGCCAGCGCCAGCGCGATCTGTTCTCCGGCCAGTTTGCTGCGCACATAGTCCGAGGCATCGACCGGGTCCACGCCCGAACCCTCGGTGGCCAGGCTGCCGTTTGGGGGCTGGTAGATGACGCCGATGGTGCTGGTGTGGACGATGCGGGGCACACCGGCCAGTGACGCCGCCTGTAGAATCGTCCTGGCGCCTTCGACGTTTACCCAGAACATCATCGGAACGTGGATGGGGTCGTGGGTGTAGATGGCGGCGGTGTGGAAGAGAGCGTCGCAGCCGGAAAGGGCGGGGCGATAGCCTGTCGAATCCAGCAGGTCGCCCTCGATTCGTTCGATCGCAGGCAGATCGCGCAAGAGGAGGTCATTGGCCTGGGGGCGAAGCAAGGCTCGCACCCGCCATCCCTCGGCCACGAGCTGGCGAACAAGGGCGGCGCCGAGAAAGCCGGTGGCTCCGGTGACGAAGGCGGTGGGCATGAGGTGGCAGAGCTTGTCCCTTCGCTCCGTTCAGGGCAGGCTCTGAGTGAAACGAAGGATGGCAGGTGATAACTGGTAACTGGTAACTATAGATGGCTAGCCAAAGAAATGATACTCGGCCCTGAAACGTGATGCGTGATGCGTGAAAATCGCCGACGTTTTCTCACGTTTCACGGTTTACGGCCTTCATAACAAATCAACCTAGCGGTCAATAATGACTGGTAACTGGCTCTATTCGTGCCATTCGTGATCGATCCATTTCGCAATCCGCCATCCGCAGTTCGCAATCTCCTACCGGCGTGTTGTTTCGAGCAGGCGGGCGATGCGGCCGTCGCGCACGTAGGCGATGTCGTCCTGGTATTTGAGGAGGACGCCGAGGGTGTCGTGGACGGTGTCCTCGGAGAGGGTTTGCTGGTCGAGGGCGTCGAGGGCGTGGATCCAATCGAGGGTTTCGGCCACGCCGGGTTTTTTGTACAGGTCTTCGTGGCGCAGTTTCTGGACGAAGCCAACCACTGTCTCGGTCAGGCGCTGGGGGGATTCGGGGGCGCGGGCGAGGACGATGGCGCACTCGCGTTCGAAGCTGGGGTAGTCGATCCAGTGGTAGAGGCAGCGGCGCTTGAGGGCGTCGTGGATCTCGCGGGTGCGGTTGGAGGTGAGAACGACGACGGGCGGGCTGGGGGCGCGGATGGGGCCGATTTCGGGGATGGTGATCTGAAAGTCGGAGAGGATTTCGAGCAGGAAGGCCTCGAATTCTTCGTCGGCGCGGTCGAGTTCGTCGATCAGGAGCACGGGGGCGGGGCCGCCGGCGAAGTCGATGGCCTGGAGTAGGGGCCGCTTGAGCAGGAAGTCCGGGCCGAAGAGGTCGGTGAGTTGGGTCGTGCGGGCTTCGCCGCCGGCCTCCAAAAGCCGGATGTGGAGCATCTGCCGGGCGTAGTTCCATTCGTAGACGGCGGCGTCGATGTCCAGGCCCTCGTAGCATTGCAGCCGGATGAGGGGCCGGGCGAGAACAGCGGCCAGGACTTTGGCGACTTCGGTCTTGCCCACGCCGGCCTCGCCTTCCAGAAAGAGCGGTTTGCCTAGCTTGAGGGCCAGGAAGATGCTGGTGGCCAGGCTGCGGTCGGCGATGTAGTGTTGGCTTTGCAGGGCCGTTTGCAGGTCGGTGATGCTGAGGAGGGGGGGCATGGGGCGGAAGGCGGAGATTGGAGAGTGGAGATTGGAGGGCGGAGTCTATTCTACTTGGGGGGAGGGGCGGGGGGCTAATGCGTGGGGCGGAGGCGAGGGAGAACAAAACGAGAGTGGCAGGAATGACTTTTGTCATAGACAGATGGCGAGAAGTGGTCTAGAATGGGCGCCAATGTCGATCTGTATTACAGCAAGGAGACCGCACGATGACGATTGCCAGCCATGGCGCCGATCTCAGCTTGATGGATGAGGTTTTCGCCGCCTATCAGGGCCAGAAAGGGGCCTTGATCCCTATTCTGCAAAAAGCGCAGGATATCTATGCCTATTTGCCGCCAGAGGTGATGAAGCAGATCGCCCAACGGACGGGTGTGCCGCTGAGCAAGGTCTATGGCGTGGCCACGTTCTATGCTCAGTTCTTCTTCGAGCGTCGCGGCCGGCATGTGTTGCGGCTGTGTGATGGCACCGCCTGCCATGTGAAAGGGACGTCGGTGCTTTTGACGGCGGTGGAGGATCGCTACGGCATCGATCCGGGCGAGACGACGGCTGATGGCGAGCTGACGGTGGAGATCGTCTATTGCCTGGGGTCGTGCGCGCTGGCGCCGGTGGCGGTGCTGGATGGTCAGGTGATGGGCCGGATGCGGCAGGAGATGCTGGTGCGGACGTTGCAGAAGACGGTGGGTTTTGGCGACGAGGAGGAGGAATAAGAGATGGAAGCGATCGCATTCGAGGTTCTGGCGGAACGGCGGGCGCAGGCACGCCAACTCTATGTCGGCAAGCAGGCGTCGGCCGTCTATATCACCATCGGCATGGGCACATGCGGCATTGCCGCCGGCGCGCACGAGTCATTGCACGCTATCGAACGGGAGTTGGAGAAGCGCGGGCTGAGTGCGACGATCCAGCAGGTGGGGTGTGTGGGCATGTGTTCGTATGAGCCGATGGTCGAGATCCAAACCGCCGGACGGACGCGCATCAACTATGGCGGGGCCACGGCCAAGCACATGGGCGAGGTCTTCGGCCACTATTTCGATGGCGGCAAGCTGAAGCGGGCGGTGGTGGTGGGCGAGGTGATCCCCACGATCACGGAGTCGCACGGGCACGAACTGCACTCGCTCAGTTTCGTCGAGCCGGAAACGAAGGCCAGGATTCCCTTCCAGGCCAAGCAGTTGCGGATCGTGCTGAGCAATTGCGGGCTTATCGACCCGGAGTCGATCGACGATTATCTGGCGGTGGATGGCTACTCGGCGCTGGAGCGCGTGCTGGCGACGATGACGCCGGAACAGGTGATCGAGGAGATGAAACAATCGGGGCTGCGCGGGCGCGGGGGCGGGGGGTTCTCGGCGGGGATGAAGTGGGAGCTGGCGCGCAAGACGCAACGCTGGCCCAAGTATGTGATCTGCAACGCCGATGAGGGCGATCCGGGCGCGTTCATGGATCGTTCGGTGTTGGAAGGCGACCCGCACTCGGTGATCGAAGGGATGACGATCGCCGCCTATGCCATCGGCGCCGAATACGGTTATATCTATTGCCGGGCCGAGTATCCCCTGGCCATCCGCCATCTGCGGATGGCGTTGGCGCAGGCGCGCGAGATGGGGCTGCTGGGCGAGAATATCCTCGGATCGGGGTTCAGTTTCGATTTGATCGTGAAGGAGGGCGCGGGGGCGTTCGTCTGCGGCGAGGAGACGGCGCTGATGGCTTCGCTCCAGGGTGAGCGCGGGCAACCGTGGCCGCGTCCGCCCTATCCGGCGGTGGCGGGCGTGTGGGGCCTGCCCAGCAATGTCAACAATGTCAAGAGCTATGCCTATACGCCGCGGATTTTGCGGCTGGGTGCGGACTGGTTCCGGGGCCTGGGCACACCGGGCAGCCCTGGCACGGCCGTGTTTGCGCTCACCGGCCAGGTGCAGCGCACGGGGTTGATCGAGGTGCCGATGGGTATCACCATGCGCGAGATCATCTACGATGTGGGCGGCGGCATCTCGCTCGACCAGCCGTTCAAGGCCGTGCAGACGGGCGGGCCTCTGGGCGGGTGTCTGCCGGCGGCCTATCTCGATACGCCGGTGGATTTCGATTCGCTGCGGGCGGCGGGCGCAGTCATGGGGTCGGGCGGGATGATCGTGGCCGACCAGGGCACCTGCATGGTCGAGTTTGCCAAGTATTTCATGAAGTTCGTGGTGGATGAGAGCTGCGGCAAGTGCCCACCCTGCCGGCTCGGTTCGTTGCGGATGCTGGAGGTGTTGGAGCGGATCACGGCTGGCGAGGCGGAGATGGAAGACCTGGATGAGTTGAAGCGGCTGGCAAAGGGGATGCAGCAGGGTTCGCTCTGCGGTCTGGGCCAGTTGGCGCCCTCGCCCGTGCTCTCGGTGCTGCGCCATTTCGAGTCCGAGTTCCACGCCCATGTGTTGGACCGGGCCTGCCCGGCCAAGAAGTGCAAGGCGCTGATTTCGTTCGAGATCATCCCCGAATTGTGCACCGGCTGCATGGTCTGTGGCCGCAGTTGCGGCGCTCACGCCATCAGCGGCAAGAAGTTGCAGCCGCACGAGATCGATCCCGACTTGTGCGAGCGCTGCGGCATGTGCGCCGAGGTGTGCAAGTTCGACGCCATCGTGATCAAGTCCCCGCGGGAGGTTGTGTTGGCGGGATGAGACGCGTATCAGGTGCGACGCACTTCCGAAAGTGCGTCGCACCTCCAGTCGATATCAGCAGATTATGACCCTCCTATCTGAAGTTGGCCTGCGCAGTACAATCCACGGCATTCCGGTGCGCATCCGGTATGATGGCGAGCGCTATTTCATCGATGATGAAATGGTTGATCTCTACGGGGTTGGCGCCACCCTGGCCGAAGCTCGTGACGATTATTGGTTGGCCGTCCAGGATGCCTATGTCGATCTTTCTGCTCAAACCGATCAACTTGCCCCGGCTCTTAAAGAACAGTTAGCCTATTTGCAGCAGGTCGGTGCAGATGGGGTTCTTGATGCCAGCGATTACCATCGGCTTGCCGGGGAACGACAGCAGCGATTGCCTGCCGACCTGGAGGAAGCAGAAATCGACCAGCAGTTCGCAGCAATGGCAAATGATCATTCGTACCGCTCGCTGAATCTGGCTATCGAGCGTGAATTCGCCGAGAGCGATTGGGAGACCCTGGCCCAGGCCTACGCCGTCTTTCCCACCTCTTGCGTTTACATTCCTGTCGAGAAGGTCTGAGTTCGTTGGCACCAGGATCGAGCGTGACGGCCATGAAACCCAGGGTTTATCTGGAAACCAGCATCATCAGCTACCTGGCAGCGCGCATCAGCCGCAACATCCTTGTTGCCGCCAATCAACAGGTGACACAGGAGTGGTGGGAGACGCGACGCCTGAAATTTGATTTGTTCATCTCATCCGCAGTGGTGAACGAGATAAGTCGTGGAAACCCAGAAATGGCAGCTCAACGACTGAAAATCGTTGAAGGCATACCTATCTTACCAGTAGAAGAAAAAGCATTGCTTCTGGCAGAAAAGCTTGTAGAACGCCAGGCAGTTCCGCAAAAATCAGTCGAAGACGCTTTGCACATGGCAATTGCCACGGCAGAAGGTATGGAATACTTGCTGACATGGAATCTCAGGCACATTGCCAACGCAGCAATGCGCAAGAGGATCGAACAGGTCTGCCGTGATCATGGCTACGAGCCACCGATCATGTGCTCTCCCCAGGAATTGATGGAGGTCTAATACTATGTGGCTAGACCCAATCGTCGAAGAAGTGCGGCGAATCCGCGATGCCCATGCGCAGCAGTTTGGCTACGACCTGCAGGCAATCTATGAGGATTTGAAGCGATTCGAGCGCGAACATAATCTCGAATTGGTGTCCTTTCCTCCCCAGCCTGCCATCTCGACCCAACTCGGCCCCCGCCCGGCCGCGCCAGAAGTGATCTACCACATCGCCGAACCGGCTGTGGCTGGCGTGTTGCGCGAGAGCGCAGGCATGGCTGAAGAGCAGGCTGCCATCACCACCGACGATCAAACCGGAGTAGGAAGATGACCCTGCACCTCACCATCGACGGCCAACGCGTTTCCGCCCCGGCCGGCGCCACCATCCTCGACGCCGCCCGCACGGCCGGCATCCGCATCCCCACCCTCTGCCATCATCCCGACCTGAGCACGGTCGGCGCCTGCCGGATGTGCGTGGTCAGCGTGCGGGGCGCCCGCGCCCTGCAGACGGCCTGCACCACGCCCGCCGCCGAGGGCATGGTGGTGGATACGATGAGCCAGGAAGCTATCGACACCCGCAAGTTCGTGCTGGAGATGCTCCTCACCGACCATCCCAACGACTGCATGAGCTGCGAAGTCAACGGCGACTGCGAACTGCAGGACCTGGTCTACGATTACGGCGTCAAGTGGCCGGAGCACGCCGGCAAACGCCACGAATGGCCGCTCGACCCCGACCCCAACCCCTTCATCTTCATCGACCGCAACAAGTGCATCCTCTGCAGCCGCTGCATCCGCGCCTGCGGCGAGCGCCAGAACCGGGACGTGTGGAGCTTCGCCTTCCGCGGCTTCCAGACCAAGCTGGTGGCCGGGGCCGACCAACCGATGTTGGAGGCAGGCTGCGAAAGCTGCGGCCAGTGCGTGGCCTACTGCCCGGTGGGGGCGCTGTACGACAAGATGAGTTTGGGCAAAGGCCGGGTCAGCCAGGTGAAAAAGGTGCGCACCACCTGTTCCTATTGCGGCGTGGGCTGCAACTTCGACCTGAATGTGCGCGACGGCAAGATCGTGCGGGTGACGAGCACGCGCGAGGCCCCGGTCAATGGCCTGGCTTTGTGCGTCAAGGGCCGCTATGGCTACGACTATGTGCATCATCCCGACCGGCTGACGCGACCGCTGGTGCGGGCGAAGTGGCTGGCGGGGCTTGCCCTGAGCGGAGCCGAAGGGGCGGAGGAGCAGGTGGCCAGCGGCAGGTGGCAGGTCGTCGGGGAGGAGGCGACCGAGAGACGCAGGGACGCAGGGACGCAGCAAGATGGGGGCAACGGGCATCACTCGAATCTCCAATCCCCCAATCCCCAATCTCCAATCTCCCCAGATGCCTTCATCGCCGTCGATTGGGATACGGCCCTGGAGGTGGTGGCGGGCAAGTTCGCCGCCGAAAGGAAAGAGCGCGGCGGCGATGCCTTTGCCGTGCTGGCCTCGGCCAAATGCACCAACGAGGAGAACTTCCTCATCGCCAAGCTCACCCGCCAGCTTCTGGCCACGAACAGCATCGACCATTGCGCCCGTCTCTGACACAGCAGCACCGTCACCGGTCTGGTGACTTCCTTCGGCTCCGGCGCCATGACCAACTCGATCAAGGACATCGCCGACGAGAGCAAGTGCATCTTCATCATCGGCTCCAACACCAGCGAGCAGCACCCCGTCATCGGCACCAAGATCCGCCGGGCCAAGCGCCAGCGCGGGGCCAAACTGATCGTCGCCGACCCGCGCCGCATCGACATCGCCAACTATGCCGACCTGCACCTGCGCCACAAGCCCGGCACCGACATCGCCCTGCTCAACGGCCTCATGCATATCATCCTGCGCGAGGGCTGGGAAGATGAGGATTTCATCGCCAGCCGCACCGAGGGCATCGAAGAACTGCGGCAGGTGGTGGCCAAATACACGCCGGAGGTGACGAGCGATATCACCGGGGTGCCGGCGGCCGACATCGAGCGCGCCGCCCGCATAATGGCCGAGAACCGGCCTGGCAGCCTGCTCTATGCCATGGGCATCACCCAGCACACGGTGGGCGTGCCCAATGTGATGACCTGCGCCAACCTGCAAATGCTGTTGGGCAACATGGGCAAGCCCGGCAGCGGAGTCAACCCCCTGCGCGGGCAGAACAATGTTCAGGGCGCCTGCGACATGGGCGCGTTGCCGAACTTCTACGCCGGCTATCAGCGTGTGACCGATGACGCCGCCCGTGGCAAGTTCGAGGCCGCCTGGGGCGTGGGCCTGGACAACCGCGTGGGCCTGACCGTGACCGAGATGATCAACGCCGCCGAACGCGGGGATGTGCGCTGCCTGTACATCATCGGCGAGAACCCGATGACCAGCGACCCCGACCTCAACCACGTGCGCCATTCGCTCGACAAAACCGAGTTCATCGTCATCCAGGAGATCTTCTTCTCCGAGACCTGCCAATACGCCGATGTCGTCTTCCCGGCGGCGGCCTTCGCCGAGAAGGATGGCGCCTTCACCAACACCGAGCGCCGGGTGCAGCGCGTGCGCAAGGCCGTGAATCCGCCCGGCGAGGCCAAGACGGATTCGTGGATCGTGATCGAACTGGCCCGGCGGCTGCTGGCGCTCGGGGTCGCCACCCCTGACCCCGAAGCGCCCTATGGCGATTGGGATTACGCCGGCCCGACCGATGTGCTGGAAGAGATCAACGCCCTCACCCCCATCTACGCCGGGATCACCCACCGCCGGCTGGAGGCGGGCGAATCCTTGCAGTGGCCGGTTCCCAACGAAAACCACCCCGGTACGCCCATCCTCCACACCAGCAAGTTCAGCCGTGGGCTGGGGCGCTTCGTCGCCAGCGACCATGTGCCGCCGGCCGAACTGCCCGACGCCGCCTATCCGCTCATGCTCACCACCGGGCGCGTCATCTACCATTGGCACGGGGGCGAGATGACGCACCGGGCGCGCAACCTGGAGGCCATGTATCCCGAAGCCCTGGTGGAAATCCACCCGAAGGATGCCATGAAGGCGGCCATCGGCGACGGCGAACTGATGAAAGTGGCCTCACGGCGGGGCGAGATCGTGGCCAAGGCCGAGATCACCGACCGCGTCGAACCCGGCCTCATCTTTACCACCTTCCATTTTGCCGACTCGGCCGCCAATTTCCTCACCAATCCCGCCCTCGACCCCCAGGCCAAGATACCCGAGTTCAAGGTCTGTGCGGTGCGGGTGGAGCCGGTGACTTGAGCATCTCTGCGGCGTCAGCACGCCCACGTGCGGATTGTGTGTGCAGGGACCGCACCTGGGGGTGCGGACTCCGCTAGGGATGGCCATGATCGCGCATATCTGCGGAGGGGAGCACGCCCACGTGCGGATTGTGTGCAGGAGCCGCACGTGGGCGTGCGGACTCCGCTATCAGAGGACTTCTGCGGAGGGGAGCACGCCCACGTGCGGATTGTGTGTGCAGGGACCGCACCTGGAGGTGCGGACTCCGCTATCAATGGTGGGGGTGCCGACGCCGCTAGGGATGGTCATGATCGAGGTGTAGGACGCTGAACCGCGCTCACGTGTTGAATCGTGGCACGAACCGCCCTGTGCGGCCCATGTAGTCGCGGTAGTCATCGCCGAAGGCGGCGACGAGGTTCGCCTCCTCGCGGTCTGTGCGCCGCAGCAGCACCACATAGGGCAACGCCAGGCCGACCGGCAGCGTCCACAAGGCAGTGAGCAAGGTCAGGCCCATCAAAAAGACGGTTCCCAGGCTGTAGAGTGGGTGGCGGACAAAACGATAGGGGCCGCCTGTCACCAGTTGGTGGCCCTCGCGGGTGGTTTCCACGGGCGAGATGTTGTTCCCGATCGCGCGGAACACCCAGGCAAAGCCGGGGATGACGGCGGCAGCCAGGAGGAAGCCCAACCAGCGCGCCCAAAGTGGTAGCGGCAGGCGCGCCCACTCCACCCAGGCCGGATTGAATATGTAGGCAACCAGCGGCGCGAAAGCGATGAGGCTGCTCAGGCGCAGGATGACCAACGTCCGCCGACTGGTAGCGCGATCCTGTCTGCCGCCCTGCACTTCGGCGCGATGCCGGTAGAAAATGCTGATGCCCATCGTCGCCCCAAACAGCGCCAGCGCCAGCAGACGGAAGATCAGTTCATTGGTTGCCATAATGATCTCTTTTTGCCACGAATTTCACGAATTTTCACGAAACGACAACATAATCTGTGATGGCATCGATAGCCCGCTTCGGAACCCGGAACCCGGAACCCGGAACACCTTCAGGAACCAGGCTTCCGCAACAACCGCATCCCGTTCAGCGTCACCAACAGCGACGCCCCCATATCGGCAAAGACCGCCAGCCACATCGACCCCAGCCCCGCCAGCACCAACAGCAAGAACACCGCCTTGATCCCCAGGCTGAAGACCACATTCTGGCGGATGACAGCCATCGTCGCCCGGCTCAGCCGCACAGCAAAGGGCAACCGGGCCAGGTCGTCACTCATCAGGGCGATATTGGCAGTCTCCAGCGCCTGGGCCGTGCCGGCTGCGCCCATGGCAATGCCCACCGTGGCCGCAGCCAGGGCCGGCGCATCGTTGATGCCATCGCCCACCATCGCCGCCGCGCCGTACTCGGCCAGCAACTCGCGCACCGCCGCCACCTTGTGTTCGGGCAACAGACCGGCCCGCACCTCGGTCACGCCCACCTGCTCTGCCACCCCGGCGGCGGTAGCGGCGTCATCGCCCGTAAGCATCACCAAATGCTCGATGCCCAGCCGGCGGAGATCGGCCAGGGACTGCGCCGCCTCTGGACGCACGGCATCGGCCACCGTCAGATAGCCGCGGTAGCTCCCGTTGGCGCTGACCAGCATCGGCGTCTGTCCGGCAGCGGCGGCCTGGGCGACCTCGGTGCAATGGGCGGGGTGAGGGAGATGGGCGTCGAAATAGCTGTGATTGGCGATCAGGACATCGCTGGCGCCGCCGTTCGCCTGCACCCGGCCTCGCACCCCGGTTCCGGTCAGCGCCTGCACCTGCGCCGCGGCGCCGTAGCGATGTTGCAGATCACGCGCCTGCGCTGCCTCCACCACGGCCCCGGCCAGCGCGTGCTCGCTCTGCCGCTCCACGGCGGTGGTCAGAGCCAGTAGGTCATCGCAGGCCGGGCAGAAAGCCTGCTGAACATCCTCGCAATCCACCGCCCGCACCCGCATCAGTTGCGGCCGGCCGGTGGTAAGCGTGCCGGTCTTGTCGAAGGCGATGGCCTTCACCCGGCTCAGGGCTTCCAGATAGGCCCCGCCTTTGATCAGCAACCCGCGATGGGCGCCGTTGCTGATGGCGCTGATCAGGCTGACCGGTGTGCTGATCACCAGGGCGCAGGGGCAGGCCACCACCAGCAAGGCCAAGGCCCGATACAGCCAGCCTTGCTCGCCGGGGGCGGGATTCAGGAACGGCTGGCCCCAGATCAAGGGCGGGAGGAGGGCTACGAGCGCCGCAATCACGACCACGGCCGGCGTGTAAGCGGCGGCGAAGCGGTCGACGAAGCGTTGCACGGGCGCTTTCTGCTCCTGGGCTTCTTCCACCAGGCGGATAAGACGGCTGATGGTGGTGTCGGCGGCCAGGTGCGTGACCTCGACCTGGATCGCCCCCTCACCGTTGATGCTGCCGGCGAACACCTCGTCCCCCTCGTCCTTCTCGACCGGCCTGCTCTCGCCAGTGATCGGCGCCTGGTTGACGCTCGACCGCCCGGCCGTCACCCGGCCATCCATCGGCAGCCGTTCGCCGGGCTTGACCAGAATCACATCGCCGATCCGTAGCTCGCTCACCGGCGTGCGTCTTTCTTCCAGACCGCAAAACGGGCACGGCCCGCCGCTGTAGCCATCCTGCCCCAGGTGTTCGTGGCAATCGATGCACGGCCCCAGGATGGTGGCCTCGGTGGGGGCCAGCTCCATCAGGCTTCGGATCGAGCCGCGCGCCCGCTCGGTCACGTAGCCCTCCAGCGCCTCGCCCAGGCTGAACAGCACCATCACCAGCCCGGCCTCGGCATAGGCGCCGATGAGCACGGCCCCGAAGGCGGCGATGCTCATCAGCACATCGATGGTGATGCTGCGGCTGATGCGCAGGCTGCGCCAGGCGCGCCGCCAGATAGGAAAGCCGGCGCAAGCCCAGGCCAGCACCGAGGTCAGGTCGAACAGCGGGTGTGAGAGCCCTAGCATGGGCAGCAATTCGTTGAAGACCAGCCCCGGCAGGATGAGCGCCATCCCCACCAGCGCCAGGGTTGTGTCGCGGCGCCCCAACAGATAGCGGACGAACCCGTCCACGCCCGTATTGGCGTGGACGACCGCTGTCCCTGCCTGTGCTTCCCCCGGCGCTGCCGGCTCGGCCACACCATAGCCCAACTCGCGCACCCGCGCCTCGACAAGCGCCCGGCCGACCTCGCCCTCCACCTTCAGCGTGGCGGCCCCGAAGTTGATGGCGGCGCTCTGTACGCCTTCCAACCGGCAGACGCCGCGCTCGATGCCGCGGGCGCAGTCGGCGCAGTCCATACCGGTGATGTGAAATGTTTGGAGGGAACTTGATTGCGTCATAGTCGTGTTCAATTCACCTGAAGCGCCTGGGGCGCCGGGAAGCTGGAATCGGGGCGGCAAGTAGTTGAATGGTAGAATTTAGGTTAGACTAAATTTTATCTAAGTGTCCTCATCTTGTCAAGCTGCCGGGCGATGGCCGGGCGATAGCCGGGCGATAGCATTCAGGGCGGGGGGCAGATTCGGCCCGTGGGCGGCATGGAGTATAATGGCAGCGCTTGATCACAGGCCCTTTGTGGCCTGGCAGATCTGCAAGGCATCTCCTTTCTGCGGAGCTACACCATGTCCAAGAGCAAAGTCGCAATCCTGCGCACCTCCCCTCGCACCGTCCTGGCCGACTATCACCGGCTGATGAATCTGGCGGGCTATCAGGACGTCATCGCCAAAGACGCCGACACCGCCCTCAAGGTCAACATTTCCTGGCATTTCTTCTACCCTGGCAGCTCGACCACACCCTGGCAGCTGGAGGGCGTCATCCGGGCTATGAAGCAGGATGGCTACGACCCCAACCTGATCCACGCCTGCCACAACCGCACCGTCGTCATCGACGCCCACCTGGGCGAGCGCGAGAACAAGCAGATCAACGTCGTCCAGGCGCACGGCCTGCGCAACATCCACCTTTACGAAGGCGAGGAGTGGATCCACATTCGCGAGGCCGTGGGCGACCTGGCCGACAAATTCCTCGTCCTCAACGACGTTTACCCTGGCGGTTTCTACATCCCCCGGCGCTTCATCGGCGAGAATATCATTCACTTGCCGACGGTGAAGTGTGTACACCCCGATACCGAGATCGTATTGGCAAATGGCGACCTGGTGCGTATCGGCGATCTGGTGGAGAACGAACTGAAGCATGGTGGCGCTATCGTCGATGAGGATGGCGACACACGCATCGCCGCACGGGCGGGCTTGCTTAGTCTGTCGGATGGCGGTCAGTTGGGGCCACAGGCCACGCGCTATTTTTGGCGCACACCGCTCAAAGGACGGAC
This sequence comes from Caldilineales bacterium, assembly GCA_019695115.1. Lineage (GTDB taxonomy): Bacteria > Chloroflexota > Anaerolineae > J102 > J102 > SSF26. The sequence goes on from JAIBAP010000026.1 coordinate 30,138, forward strand.
GATTTGGCGGGTGCGCACCAGAACCGGACGCGAGGTCAAAGCCTCGGCCGAGCATCCCTTCCTCACGCCGCAGGGCTGGCGCCGGGCGGCATCGCTGCAAGTGGGCGACCGTATCGCCATCCCCCGAAAGATCGCCATCACCGGCCAGAGCCAACCCTTGCCGCGGCTGCAAAAGACCTATGGCCAGACCTCGACCAGGTGGATGAACATCCCTGCGACCACCTCGCCGGATTTCTGGCGCTGGCTGGGCTATTTCATGGCCGAAGGCTGGATGCAGCCGATGTCGACTAGTTGCCGATTCTGGTTTAGCAATGCCGATTCGGCCATCCAGTCCGACTACATCGACTTGAGCAAACGCATCTTCGGTCTGGAGCCGACGCAACGAGCAGATGAACCGTACACCTTCTACTTCGATTCATTGCAAATGCAGGAGTTCTTTGGCTTGCTCGGTCTGACGGCGCCCCTCAATGCCGGCACGAAGCACGCGCCTGCACTCTTGTTCCGTTGCCCAGATGACGAGATCGCCGCCTTCCTCCAGGGCTATTTCGATGGCGATGGCGCTGTGGGGCAGCGCGATGGTCTGCATGCTGTCACCAAGAGCGAACGGCTGGCAGGGCACCTGCACTATCTGTTGGCGCGGTTGGGCGTCGTAGCGTTCAAGGGGCCGCGGTGGAGTCGTTCTGAAAAAGGTGGCGAGAAGCGCTGGTATCACGAAATAGCGGTGTATGGCGATGAATTGGTCGCACTCAGCCGCCACATCCGCCTGCTCAGTGCGCATAAACAGGAGCGCCTGGAGCAGCTGGTTGCCCGCCGGCAGAGCAACAAGCGCCCCTCCAATTGGGATACCATCCCCGTGGCGCCGGAAACCTTCAGATCTGTGCGCGAGGGACTGGGCTTCACACAGGCCTCCACCGGACGCCCTTCCTCGGTCAACAACATTGAGAACCGCTATACCCAACCCACCCGTCCGCTAGTTCAGTATTTCGTCGAGCGATTCGAGCAGGCCGACACGGCGAAAACCTACGCCAGCCAAATCGCAGAGATGGCGATGTTGGCGCGTGAGGACATGGCCTGGGATCACATCGTTGCCATCGAAGAGATCGAAGCGGATTGCGAGCATCTCTATGATTTCACGATGGAGGCGGAACCCAATTTTGTCGGCAACGGCATGGTGCTGCACAACACCCACATCTTCACCACCACCACCGGCGCCATGAAAAACGCCTTTGGCGGGCTGCTGAACGAGCGCCGTCACTGGACGCACCCGGTCATCCACGAGACGCTGGTGGACCTGCTGCTGATCCAGAAGCACATCCACCGCGGCGTCTTTGCGGTCATGGATGGCACCTTCGCCGGCGATGGCCCCGGCCCGCGCTGCATGGTTCCCTATGTCAAGAACGTCCTCCTGGCCTCGGACGACCAGGTGGCCATCGACGCCATGGCCGCCAAGCTCATGGGCCTGGACCCGATGTCGATCAAGTTCATCCGCCTGGCCCACGAACAGGGGCTGGGCTGCGGCGACCCGTCCGAGATCGAGGTCGTCGGCGACGAGGAGGTGGGCCGCCAGAACTGGCATTTCGTCGGCCCCTTCCAGCAAATGACCTTCGCCAGCCGCATGCAGCACAAAATCTATTGGGGGCCGCTGAAGAAGCCGATCGAGTGGTCATTGAAGACGGTGCTGGCGCCGTGGAGCTATCTGGCCTCGGTGCTCTACCATGACACCTTCTGGTACCCGTTTATTGGCAAGCAAAAGATGCAGGCGGCGCTGAACAGCGACTGGGGCCGGCTCTTCCGCAACTGGGAGACGGCTCGCTCCGACAGCCAGGGCTACCCCAACGTTGGTTCCGAGGCGCCGGAATTGCAGCGGGCCGGGATGTCGGCCTTCTGGCGCTCGTGGGGCATCCTGTGGACGGCGCTGAGCGAGGCGCCGGAGGTGGCGGCGGCGCGGCGGCGGCAACTCCCTTCTGCCAACGGCCACCAGCCGCCGCTCCTGGCCGGCGAAGCAGAACAACCATCGCCGGAGCCAGACCAGGCCACGACCGCCCGGCGGGCGCTGCCCCTCGCGCTTGTGCTCCTCAGCCTGCTCTTGTTCATCCTGGGCCGGCGGCGCAGGCGAGCGCAATCATAGCAAGCACCTTCATCGTAGTCGCTCTGCTGCCCCTGCGGCTGCACTCAGAGCAGCCGCAGGGGCAAGCCAAACGCCGTCGCCAAATCCGTCCCCACCTGCTCCCAGGCAAAACGCTCGGCATTGGCCCGCCCGGCCACTGACAGCCGCCGTGCCAGGTCGGGGTCGGCCAACAGCCGCAGGATGTGGCCGGCCAGCCCTTCCACATCGCCGACCGGCGCCAACAGCCCGTTTTCTTCCTGCCGGATCAGGTCCGGGATGGCCCCGGCGCTGGTGCTGACCACCGGCAGACCGCTGGCGCTGGCTTCGATCAACGTCAGTGGCAGGTTGTCGATGGCCGAGGTGTTGAGAAAGATGTCGGCGGCGTCATAGGTCGGGGCCACGGCAGCGGCGTCCAGGTGGCCGCAGAACCTGACCCCCGCACGTTGTTCGGCCTCGACCTGACGCCTTAGCTCGGTCATCAGGCTCCCGCCCCCGGCCAGGGCGAGGGTGGCGGCAGGGTGAACGGCCTGGATGCGGGCGAAGACGGCCAGGGCGTCGGCCGGGCGGTAGCGCGGCTCCAACTGCCGCAGCCAGAGGAGGTTGGGAGCCAGTGGGCCGCGCGGTCGAAAACTGAAGTTCTGGATCGGGACGATGTTGGGCACGACGCGGGCATGCAGGCCGACCTGGGCGAAAAGCCGGGCCTGGCTGGGCGTCAGCGCCAAGAGGGCGTCGTAGCGCTGTAGCAGCGGACGGGCCAGCCAGCCCAGGCGGGCCAGGAAGGCAGCCGCCTCGCCGCCGTGATAGCTGAGCACCAGCCGCTTGCCCCAGCGTCGCGATAGCAGGCCCACCACGGCCGGCATGAAGCCCCACCATGAGGCGGCATGGACGTGCAGCACTTGCCAGTCAGCGCGGGTGGCGCGCAGTTGGCGAGCGATGGCAAACACCTGGGCGAGGGGCAGCAGCAGGCGCCCAGCCCGCCCCTGCTGGCGCAACCGGGGCAGATCGGTGTTCACCCGCGTCACACGGGCGCCGTCGCGCTCCAGGCAGTCGGCCAGGATGGCGCACTGCACCGAGACGCCGCCCGGTCGCGGCGGGAACGGCCCCAGGATGGCGATGCCGGCGTCGAAGAAGGGCGATGTCATTCAGCGGTCACGATGGGATCGCCACCGCCCCGGCGACACGGAACACGAAACACGCAACATGCAACACGGAACACTCCTCACGTCTCACGCCTCACTCTCCGTCCCCGTGATCACCTCGGAGATGAAGAAACGGCGTTTTCCGGCCGGGGTGGTGGGGATGGCGTCCACCAACTCCAGGGTGCAGCGGAGGTCTGGCCCCATGAAGCCCCGGAAGGTCTCGTCGATCAGCCGCCGCTGCGCCTGGCCAAAACTCTCATCCACCACCAGCCGCACCAGAACGTCATCTACCTGGCGCTGGATGACCTGAAAGGCCCGCACCGAGGGCAGGCGGCTGGCAAAGAAGCCGGTGAACTGGTGGGCCGAGAGCCAATGGCCGTCGGCCGTGAGGAAGAGGTCGGTCAGGCGGCCTTCCAGATGGCCGAGGCGGGGCAGGCCGCGACCGCAGGGGCAGGGCGTGGGATCGAGGCAGGCCACATCGCGGATGTTGTAGCGCAAAAACGGCACGGCGGTGGCTTCCAGGTTGGTCAGCACCACCTCGCCCAATTCGCCAGCGGGCACACGGCGGCCGTCGCGCACGATCTCGATCACATAGCTTTCGGCGTTGATGTGCAGACCGGTGTGGTGGTCGCACTCGCAGGCGATCTGCATGCCATCGCCGCCGTACTCGTCGAAGACCCGCCCCGGCCGGAAGGCGTGCTCGATCGTCTCGCGCATGTGCGCGGTCAGCATTTCGCCGGTAGACATAACCACCGGAACAGAGACGCTGAGTTCTTCCCGGTTCATATAGGCGGCCAGGTAGTAGAGGGTGGAAGCGTAGGATCGCAGCATCGAGGGTCGGTCGTGGGCCAACTGGCGGGCATGGGCAGCGAGGACGTCCTCGGCCAGGTTCTGGGCCGGGAGCCAGCGATGCCGCAACATCATCCATTCCAGCTTGTCCAGCAGGGGGAAGCCGCGCAGCCCGCGGTTGCCAGCCATGGTGAAGGTGGTGTAGCGATCGCCGAAGCGATAGCCCGCCATCTCCCACCACCTGAACAAGCCCGCCCATTTCTTCGCCTTCTGGGTTTTGGTCGTCCAGTAGTGCAGCCGTTCGGCGGTGGAGCCGCTGGAGGCGGCAGGGATGAGCTGGTCATGGGGGAGAGAGTGGTCGCGCAGGGCGTCCTGGTAGTGGCGGTTGATGACGGATTTATCGACGATGGGCAGGAGGGGGAGGTCGTCGGTGGTCTGGATGTCGTCCGGCTTGAGGCCGCGCTCATCCATCACGTCACGGTAGAAGGGCACGTTGGTATAGACATGGGCGATCAGCCGCCGCAATTTTTGGTTTTGCAGCTGGCGCACTTGTTCCGGCGACCACCATTGCGATGCCTCCAACCCGCGCAGGTACGGCATGACCTGGCCGTAGCCGGCGATGGTCGCGCCCACGGGCAGGGCGAGGGAACGGAGGAAGTGGGTGTAGAGGCTCATGCGGATTGTGGATTGCGAATTGTGGAATATCCAGCTTCGATGTCGCCATCCGTGCTCACTCGCCCAACCCCACTCCCATCGCCCCGCCCATCACCGACCAGAAAACGATGTTGGCGTAGATGGAGTAGTTGTTGTCGAAGGCGCCAGTGGGGAGGACATAGGCCAGCAGGATGACCCAGGCAGCCAGGAGGGGCGAGGGCGGCGCCTGGCGACGAAAGCGCAGCGTCAGCCGCAACAGGGCCAGGGCAACGGCGGCCATGAGGGCCAGGTAGGCGCCCAAGAGAACGACGCCGCCCGAGACCAGGAAATTGAGGTAGCTGTTGTGGGTGCTGGGCAGGACATGGACGTTGGCGCCGGGCCGGAAACCGGCGCGCGCGGCCAGGCGGCCAAAGCTGCCCCAGCCCACACCCAGGGCCGGGTTCTGCCGGACGAGTTGCAGGCCCGTCTGCAGGGCTTCAAGGCGGTAATCGACCGGCGATTCGGCGGTCAGGCGCTCGCCGGCGGCCGAATCCTCCAGGCTGAGCCGGCCCGTTCCCCAGGCCAGGGTGAGGGCGATGGCCCCGGCGGCCAGCAGTGGCAGACCCAGGCGGCGGAAACGTGGGAAAACGAGCGCCGAGACCAACAGCGACAGCAGGGCCGCCAGCCAGCCGGAGCGGTTGTAGGTGAGGTAGACGGCGGCCAGGTAGAGGAGACTCAGCCCGGCCAGGAGCAGGCCCCGCCGTCGTCCGGGGCGGGCCTGGAGTTGCTCGATGGCCAGGGCCAGCAGCAGGGCCAGGGTGACGGCGATGTAGGCCGGATGGCCGAGGACGGCCGCCACTTTGCGGATGCCGGGGGCGTAGAACTCGGCTGTGCTCTCGGCCCGGAAGAGTGTCCAACCTGTCAGTTGTTCGCTGATCGTCAGGACGGCGACGATGGCGCCCACCGCCATCAAGGTCGCAGCCAGAAGGCGGAACTGAGGGCGGGTGAGGATGAGATGGCGGGCGATCAGGTAGGCGATGAGCGCGACCAGGAAGCTATCGAACACGGCCTGCAGGCCCCACAACCAGCCGTTGATCGAGCGCCAGGCCGACAGAGCCAGGGCCAGGACGAACACGGGCAGCGCCGCCTCGACCAGGGTGAGCGGGGCCAGCCGCCTGCGCCCACGGGCGATCTCGGCCAGGAGAAAGAGCAGCAAAAAGCCGCCGACGACGCGGGTGAAGCCCAGGTCGGGCACGCCGGCGGGCATGTTGAGGTTGAGGGGCAGGTAGTTGGCGAAGGGCGTGAGGAAGAGCCAGACCAGGAAGCCGGCCACCGGGTCGAGCAGGATCAGGCCGATGGCGGCGAGCATGACGATGAGGGCTGTCATCTGCGCAGCCAGATCGGGCTGCTGCACCAGCAGCCAGCCGTAGCCGGCCATGACGACCACGGCCGCCAGGATCAGGAGGCTGCTGAGGGCGACGGCCACAAGCCGGCGGCGCGGCCAGGCGGAGGGCTGTGGTTGCCTTTCCATGCCGTTCATTGGGCCAACACCAGTTCAAGCCGCGGGCGCCAGTCGGCCAGGCTGAAGTGGAAGCTGGCCAGGTTGAGGCTCTGGGCCTGGTCGCTGCGGGCCGCGATCAGCATCCCGCGCTGGGTCGAGGGGTCGATCATCCAGTCCTGCACTAGCGACGTTACATCGAAACTGACATAGCCGCCGGTGGTCAGAGGGTCGCTGCTGGTGAGGGGCTGCGGCCAGCGGTCGTCCGGCCCCGATGCTCCCGGCTGCGACCAGGGTGCGCCGGCATCGGCTTTGGTCCAGGTGGCCACTTCGGGATGCCAGTAGCGCAGGAGTGGGTAGAGATCGAAGGTGACGGGAGCCGGCAGAGGGCCATCCAGCAGGCGCAAGCGGAGGGTGGCTTGTTGGACGATGGCGGCCGGCGGCAGGGCTGCCAGGTCGAAATTGAGCAGGATGTGGGCGGCGTTGGGGTTGATCGCCTGCAAGATGACGGCGCTGCCGAAGTTCATGTTGGGGAAGGCGCTGTCGATGTAGGTGTCGACGCCGTTGCCCAGTACGCGCCAGTTGGCCGGGGTGGGCGTGGCGGTGGCGGTGGGGGTGGGGGTGGCGGTGGGGATGGGGGTGAAGGTCGGGGTGGCGGTAAAGGTGGGCGTGGGGGTGAAAGTTGGGGTAAAGGTCGGCGTGAGGGTGAAGGTGGGGGTGGGCGTCGGCGTTTCGGCAGGCGTGGGGGTGAGGGTGGGGGTGGGGGTGGCGGGCGCATAGTGCACCACCAGGCGCGGGCGTTGGCTGCTCTGCGTCCATTCGCGGGCGGCCAGGCTTTGTTGCACTGCCCCGCCGCTGGCGCCTTCGATCAGAAGCCCGAAGTTCTGGCCCGGTTCGGCGCGCCACTGCCGGGCCAGGGCGGTGACATCGAGGGTCGTCCAGCCGCTGGTGGGCAGGTCGGCCGCGGCGAAGGGCGTGAAGTCGCGGTCGCCTGGCCCGCCGGCCAAGGGCGCAGCCCAGTTCTGCCCCACATCGGCCAGGTAGTAGGTGGCCACGCGCTCGGCCCAGGGCCGGCGCAGGGTGTAGAGATTGGCGCGCAGGGCCTGCGAGTTGGTGCGACTGAGGGTGGCCAGGGCGAGGGTGGCGTCGAGGATGGTGGAGCCGGGCGGAAGTGGGCCAAGATCGAATTGCAGGAGCACGACCGAGACCTGGGGCCGCAGGAGGAGGACGCCGGAAGCGCCGTAGTTGGCATCGGGATACCAGGCGCTGAGGTAGGCGTCGGCGCTGGGTAGGAGGGTGGCCTCGCCGGCGGCGGGGAGGGTGGCCGTGAGGGTGGCGGTGGGCGTTGCCGTAGGCCGGGGCGTCCAGGTGGGGGTGGGCGTGGGGGAGGCGGTGTCGGTGGGGGTGGGCGTGGGGGTGGGCGTCGGCGGGGCCAGCAGGGTCAGGCGGCCAAAATGGGCGGCGTCGTTGTAGGTGCTGGCGCTGGCCCAGATCAGGTAGCTGTCGCGGTCGCCGCCTTCGTCATCGTCGTTGAGGCTGAAATCGATGCCGATGGTGCGTAGGGCCGCCAGGGCTTGTCCGCCCAGTTGCGAGGGCGGGATGCCGATTTCGATGCGATAGCCGCCTGGCGTTGCCCGCGCCGCCCAGCGGACATTGCCGCTGACGGGTAGCGAGCGGTCGGCGGCGGCGCCATCGAAGCGGATTGTGTATTGGTGGTCGCCGCCGGTGGGGCTGCCGGGCAGGTCGTCATCTTCGCCGTCGACGCCGATCTCGATCGAGTCATCCCGCCACAGGTCGACGCTGTCGTTGAAGAGAAAGTCGTCGCGCACGTCGATCGCCAGGTAAAGATAGCTTTCGTCCCAACGGGCGCGAACGAGGGCGCTGCTATCGGCCGGGCCGAGGATGGCGCCGGGGTTGCTGACGCGAATGGCCGTGGTGGGATCGAGTTGCAGGCTCGGGCCGGCCCATTCGCCCAGGTCGCCATCGATGGTGGCGCTGCCGAAGGCGGCGTCGAGCAGCCGGGCGCCGGGGTTGGCGGGTGTGTCGGTGGGTGTGGGTGTGCGAGTAGGCGTGGCGGTAGGGGTGCGGGTGGGTGTGCGGGTGGGGGTGGCGGTGGGGGTGCGGGTAGTGGTCGGCGAGGGGGTGGGGGTGGGCGGGATGTGGTAGAGGACGACGAGGCGAGGCTGTTTGCCGGCGTCGAAATGCTCGCGAGAGGCCAGGCCATAGTGGACATAACTGCCTTCGTCGCCGGTCAGGATGAGGCCGAAGGCAGCGCTGGGGTCGGTCGCCCATCGTTGCGCGGCCTGGGTGACGTCCCAGCTGACGAGGCCGGCCTCAGGCAAGGCGACCGTGGCCAGCCGGGCCGGGTCGCGGTCGTCGCTGCCAAAGGCGCCTGCCGTCTGCCAGGCGGCAGCGAGGGTGGCGCGCTGGTGCGTGACCTGGGTTTCGTCCCAGGGTCGGCGCAACATGTAGGCCGTGGCCGAGAGCGGGTTGATATTGCTGCGCTCCACCACCCATAGTTGCAGGAGGGCGCTATCGACGACGGCCCTGACGGGCAGGGCTGGGGCCAGGTCGAAGTTGAGCAGGCTCTGCATGATGCCGCCGCCGCGCACGCGCATGACGCTGCGCGCCCCGGTGTTTTCGGCGGGATACCAGAGGTTGATGTCGGCATCGGCGGCGGCGGGGAGAATGATCTCGCCGCTTTGGACGCCGCCGGCAAGCGTTGGTGTGACTGTGGGGCTGGCTGTGTGTGTGGCCGAAGGGGTGGCGGTGGGGGATGGCGTGGCGCTAGGCCGGGGCGTGACCGTGGGGGTGCGGGTGGGCGTAGCGGTGGGGGCGAGGGGGGTGCGGGTGGCGGTGGGGGTCGGCGTGACGGTCGTCGACGCGGTCGTCGGCGTTGCGCTCGGTGTGGGGGTGGCCGGGCTGCCGCCGCCGCGATAGGTGATGGCAAGGATGGGCCGCGCCGCCGGGTCGGTCTGCTCGCGGCTGCCGATGTCGTATTGAACGCGGCCGCTGCTGACGCCGTGGAGGATGAGGCCGTAGTTGCCGGCCCCGCCCTGCACCCAGTCCGCCACCAGTGATGTGACCGGAATCGTCACTGGGCCGGTGGCCGCGAGGTTGGCGCTGGCGTAGATCGTGGCTGCCCGGTCGGCGGGGACGGCCCCCGCGCCGGCCTGCGCCCAGGCCGTGTTCTCGCTGGCCTGCACCCAGGTCAGGCCCAGTTCCGTCCAGCTGCGATTGAGGCGCTGTACGTCCAGGCGCAAAGGCAGGGTGTTGCTGCGGCCCTGCACGGCCAGATGGAGGTTGGCTTCGAGCACCTGGGCGTTGGCGGGTAGTTGCTCCAGCGGGAAGGCCAGGAAGGCTTCCATCACATTCTCGGAGCGGACGCTCAGGAGGTCGGCGGCGCCGTAGTTGGTGGCTGGCGCCCACTGGCTGTAGTAGGCGTCGGCGTTGGCCGTCAACTGGATGGTGACCGGGGTGGGGGTGTTGGTGGGGGTGGGGGTGCGGGTGGCTGTGGGGGTGCGGGTGGGGGTGGCCGTGGGGGTGGCCGTGGGGCCGCGGGTGGGGGTGGGGGTGCGTGAGGGCGTGGGGGTGGGGGTGGGGCTGGGGCCGGGCGTGTTCGTGGCCAGGCTTTCCTGGAGCAGGAGAACGCCGAAGTTCTCGGCCCCGGCATAGGTGCTGCGCCCGCTCCAGATCATGGCGCTGTCGCGGTCGCCGCCGTCGTCGTCGTCGTTCAGGCCCCAGTTGAAGCCCAGTTGCAGCCCCGGCGCCGGCTGCCGCCCGCCCCAGGTCGCGGCCGGCACGGCCATTTCCAGGTCGTAGCCGTCGCTACGTTCATGCACGGCCACGGTCACACGGTCGGTGGGCAGGGCGCGGTCATTGACCACGCCATCGCGACGACCGGTGAATTGGTGGTCGCCGCCGCTGGCGCTGTCGCTCAGGCCGTCGAATTCGCCGTCGATGGCGATCTCGACGCTGTCGTCGTGCCAGAGGCCGGCGCTGTCGACCACCGCCTGCGCGTCACGCACCCGCGCGGCCACATAGAACCCGGCCTCGTCCCAGACGACCCACAGGTTGCCGCTGAGGTCGTCCGGCTGCGGGATGAGGCCGCTGAAGTGCGAGGCCGTGGTCAAGTCGAGCCGCACGGGGTTCTGCAACGACCACTCGCTCAGGTCGCCGTCGATAGTCGGGCTGCCGCGCCCGGCGCGGATCAGTTTGGGAGCGGGGGTGGCGGTGGGCGTGGGGGTGGCGGTGGCGTTGGGGTCGAAGGTGGGGGTGGGGGTGGGGGTGTTGGGGACGAAGCCGGGGTTGATGTATTCGAGGACGAGCTGGGGTCGAAAGCTGAGGGTCTCGTATTCGGAGGAGGCCAGGTCGAACTGCACGCGCACGGTGCTGTAGCCATCCAGGAGCAGGCCCAGGTTGCTGCCGGGGTTCTGCAGCCAGCGCCGGACGGCGGCGGTGACATCGAGCGTGATCCAGCGGTTGGGCGTGTTGACGAATTTGAAGTCGTTGTAGGGCGAGGCGTAGTCGGACGCGCCCAGCCCTGGTTCGCTCCAGGGTGAGCCGGCGCGGGCCAGGGTGTAGGTGGTCTGGGTGGCGTCGAAGGTTCTGAGCAGGTCGAAGGCGCGCAGGTAGAGGCTGCCGCTGTTGCTGGAGCCGGTGGTGAAGACTTTGAGTGTGGCCCGGTCGAGTGTGGCCCCGGCCGGCAGACTGAGGCCATCGAAACGAATGAGGCCGCGCATGGCGTGCTCGGAGCGGATGGCCAGGAGGTTGCTGCTGCCGTAGTTGGCGGTGGGATTCCAACTGCTGATGTAGGCGTCGCTGGCGCCGGTGTAGCCGTTTTCGCCCTGGCGGTAGGTGCGGGTGAGCCGGTAGGTGGGCGGTTCGGGCGTCCAGGCCGGGGTGGGGGTGGCGACGATGGCCGGGGTGGGCGAGGGGACGGGTGTGGCGGGCATGTCCAGCCGCTCGACCTGCACCATGTGGATGGTTTCGTCGCCGTCGTTGCGGGCAAAGAGGCTGAGATCCGAGCCAGGGTGGTCGCCGCCGCCGGGCTGGCGATTGGCGAAGCGGGCGTCGGTCAGGGTCCAGCTGGCTTTCAGCCACCGGCTGCTGTTGGTCTTGGTCACCGTCCCGGCCAGCTTGTTGGCGCTGCTCCAGGCGTCGTAGTAGACATCGAATTTGTCGGTTCCCTTGTCGTAGTAGGTGACGTTGATCCGCACGCGGCCGGTGGCGTCGTGGAGGAAGTCGTCTTCGATGTCGAAGTACATGAAGGGGTTGCCGGTGGCGCTATCGGTGCGGCGGGTGTAGCGGCCCTCGGCAGAGGTCGAGATGTTGAACAGGGCCACGGTGCGGCCGCCGGGGGCGGCGTCGTTCTGCACCATGAAGAAGTCGTAGTTGCCGCGCTGAGGGTACCAATCCCATTCGGTCTCGCGCATGGCCACCCAGGCCGATGGGCTGGTGGCGATCGTCTTGCCCAGGTGCTGCTGGGCGAAAGCCAGGATGGGGTGACGGTCGGTCTTTTCGACCAGCGCCTTCGAGAAGACGAAGTAATCGGCGTGTTTGTCCAGGCCAGAGAGCACACCCCAGGTGGTGTTGGTCAACCCGGTCATGTACTGTTCTTCGTACGATTCCCAGCCGATGGAGACATCTTGCCACCATTTGAACATGGGGTCGTATTGGCCGGAGCCGTAAAGCGAGTAGTTGGGGTTGTTGATGTTGGTGGCGTCGGAATCGGGGCGGAGGCCGTTGTGTTTGAGGCCAATGCCCAACGAGGCGGCATAGTCGGTCATCTGCCGGCGCTCGGTGACGTCCTTGAAGAAGGGCGAGTACATCAACATGATCTCGGTGCGAGGGAAGGCGGCGCGGTAGTCGTCCATAATCCGCCGCGCCGTCTGCACCCAGGCCTGGCTGGTCAGCCCGGCTTTCTCCAGGCACTCGACGTGCATCGAATCGGACGGCTTGGTCTCGCCATATAGCCCCACACCGATTTCGACGAATTCGAGGCGCGGGTCGCCGTCGAATCGCTGCCCAAAGGCGCGGATGAAGCGGCCGTAGGCATCCAGATACCTGGCATCCCAGTATTTGGGGATGACCCAGTTATCATCACACACCACCTTCAGGTCGGGGTATTGCTGGACGATATGGACGGGCGTGAGGTCGCCGCCGCAGCAGGTGGCGTTGTAGGTGGCCACACCGATAGCGGCGGGTTTGTTGCTGGCGCTCATACGGCCCAGCCAGGCGTCCACATCGCTCCAATCGTATTGCTCCGGCCCCAACTCGATCTTGTTCCACTCGAATTTGAAGTGTCCGCCCGTGATCGGGTTTGCCGTAGGATCGACGTTGCTGGAATCGTAGAAGACGTAGATGCCGGGCCGGGCGTCGGGGCCGACGGCGTCCGGCCCCGACGCTGCCGCCGATTGGCCATTTGCTTCCCCTGGTTGGGCCAACGCCTGCATGGCCCAGACCCAGCTGCCAAGCAGGACGAGTAAAGCAAGCACCGCCGCCAGTCCAGGCGGGCGGCGGCGCTGTGAAAACGAAGTCGGCGCCGGAGCGCCGTGGGGCGAGGGTTCGAGCATCAGGCTCCTCCAGGACACGCAGCATCGCACGCGACGGGCCAAGAAAGGGCGGCGTCGCGGATGGTTGGCGTGGGTGGGAAATCGAGGGGAGATCAGCCCGACGCTGACGCAGGTCGATGCCAAAAGGCGGCCGCAGGCGCCGGGCAGGCGGTCGCCGGGGCGACCAAAAGCCATGACGCAGGGACGGGCCAAGTGTCGCGTGTCCTGGCCCGGCTGTCAAGCGCGCAAGCGCCCGTCGAGCAGTCGGAGCGCTCGCATCGCTCCGACCGCTTTGGTGGTATACTCACCCCATGCCCGAATTCTTCCGCGTCCTCACCCCCACGGCCGCCTGGGGCCGGCTGGCCGAACACTATCGGCCCATATCCCGCCCCGAATCGGTCTCCACTTTCGACGCCCTCGACCGGGTGCTGGCGGTCGCTGTTTTTGCGCCCCATGATCTGCCCCAATTCGCCCGCAGCACCGTCGATGGCTATGCTGTGCGGGCGCAGGATGCGTTCGGGGCCTCGTCCAGCCTGCCGGCTTTTTTGGATGTGGTGGGCGAGGCGGACATGGGCCGGGCGGCAACGCAGGCGGTGGCGAGGGGTCAGGCCATCCTCGTCCACACCGGCGGCATGATCCCGCCCGGCGCCGATGCGGTGGTGATGATCGAGAACACGCAGAAGGCCGACGAGCGCAGTATCGAGGTGCTGGCCGCGCCGGCCGTGGGCGAGAATATCATCCAGGTGGGCGAGGATGTGGGCGAGGGTGAGATGATCCTGCCGGCCGGGCATCGTCTGCGCCCGCAAGATATTGGGGGATTGCTGGCGCTGGGGATCACGATGGCGTCGGTCGCCCGGCCCCCGCGTGTGGCCATCCTTTCCACCGGCGATGAGGTCATCCCGCCCGACCAGACGCCCGGCCCCGGCCAGGTGCGCGACATCAATTCCTACACCCTGAAGGCGCTGACGCAGCGCGCCGGCGGCGAGCCGGTGCTCTTCGGCATCGTCCCCGACCAGCGGCCGGCGCTGCAAGCCGCCGTGCGCCAGGCGGTCGCGACCTGCGACATCGTCGTGCTCAGCGCCGGGTCATCGGTCAGTTACCGCGATATGAGCGTGGATGTGATTGCCGGCCTGGGCGAGCCGGGCATCCTGGCCCATGGCATCTCCATCCGCCCCGGCAAACCGACGATCGTGGCCGTGGCCGAGGGCAAGGCCGTGTTCGGGCTACCGGGCAATCCCGTCAGCGCCATGGTGCTGTTCGACCTGTTCGTGGCTCCGGCCATCCGCCTGGCCCTGGGCGCCGAACCGTTTTCGGGCTTCGAGCCGCAACTTCAGGCCCGGTTGGCCCGGCAGATCAGCAGCGCCGCCGGTCGCGAGGATCACATCCAGGTGCGGCTGGAGGAGCGGGAGGGCGAGTTGTGGGCCGTGCCCGTCTTCGGCAAATCGAATTTGATCTACACCCTCGTGCGCGCGGACGGCGTGGTGCGGGTGCATCTCGACAGTTTGGGGGTGGAGCAGGGGGTGTGGGTGACGGCGACGCTGCACGAATGACAGCGAAACGACTCAACCACAAACGCACAGCCTTTCTCAAATCGGCAACTCAAACACAAACCCCGGCCCACCCAAATAGATGCCGCCGTCCACATTGACGCACTTTCCACCGGCATAGACAGATGGCGCCGTTATGGTTTCGGGCGCCTGGCCTGTGACCGTGCTGATCGGCGTATGGCCATGCACCAGCCATCGCGCGCCAAACGTCGTCAGGAAACGGGTCAACACCGCGTCATTCTGCCCGGTAAAGGCATTGCGCGTGGCGAATGGCGTGAGCATGGCGCCCCAAGCGGCCGCATTGTTGGCGTGCAGAATCGTCTTGAAGCTGTGGTTGATGGCGTCCACCGTCTCGCCGTGACGCAAATAGAGCAGCGAATCGGCGTGTAGTAACAGCCAATCCTCCACCTTAGCCATGACGGCTAACTGCTTCAACCAGGCTATGTGCCGGGCCTCCAGCCTGCTCAGGTCGGATACTTGCCCGCCATTGCGCAACCACTCCTCGCGAAACGTCACGCCCTCGCTGCCCATCAGCTGGTCGCCCATCTCATAGACCGCCAGCAACAGCAGATCATGATTGCCGAGCAGCACCGACACATTTCCGCCTGCTGCGGCAGCCCGCTTCTGGAGGCCCATTACCAATTCGATCACGCCGATGCCATCGGGGCCTCGGTCGCAGAAATCGCCCAAGAACCAAAGGTGGGAGCCAGCCCCTTGCCAGCTCAGATCGGATCCGACCAGGCCGGCGTCAAACAACAATTTCGCCAGTCTGTCTCGGTAGCCGTGGATGTCGCCAATGACGAAGGTAGGCGGATGAGAAATGATGGCAGCAGGTGGCATGGGATGAGGGCAAGGCAACAAGGGAGGGGAGGAGTTGACAGCAGGGTAGCACAGCCGCGATTGGGCGGACAAGGCTGCACAGCATCATCGGCGATGCACAGCATCACTGACAAGATGTCAAACCCTTTGCCTTTCACGCTGCGCTCTCCTATACTTCGCGCAAGAGAAATCGCCACCTGCCACCTCCCACCCATGACCTACCTCCACGACATCCCCCTCGACCAAGCCCTCGCCGCCTGGCACGCCGCCCTGGAGGGCGTGGGCGCGCTGCGCCGTCTGCCGGCCGAATCCTTGCCCATCGCCGAAGCCAACGGCCGCGTGACGGCGGCGCCGGTGTGGGCGCGCATCTCGGTGCCGCATTACCATGCCGCGGCCATGGACGGCTACGCCGTCGCCGCCGCCGACACAGTCGGCGCCACCCTCACCCGCCCGCTGCGGCTGGCCGTGGCAGCACAGGCCCGCTATGTCGATACCGGCGACCCCCTGCCCCCCGGCGCCGACGCCGTCATCCCCATCGAAGAGGCGCAACGGCTGGAGTCGGCCGGCGGGGGCGAGATCGAAATCCTGGCCGCGGTCACACCCTGGAAGAACGTGCGGCAGATGGGCGAGGACATCGTCGCCACCGAACTGGTCGTACCCGCCAACCATCGCCTGCGCCCGCAGGACTTGGGCGCCATCGCCGGCAGCGGCCACTCACACGTCCAGGTCTACCGCCACCCGCGCATCGCCATCCTGCCCACCGGCACCGAGCTGGTCGCCCCCGGCGTCGATCTCAAACCCGGCGACATCATCGAATTCAACAGCCTTGTCCTGGGGGCCATGGCCGCAGAATGGGGGGCGCGCGTCAGCCGCCTGCCCATCCTGGCCGACGATTACGCCGCCATCAAACGGGCGGTGCTGGCCGCGCTCGACGACCACGACATCGTCGCCGTCAATGCCGGCTCATCGTCCGGCTCCGAAGACTTCACCGCCCGCATCTTCGGCGAGATCGGCGAGGTCATCGTCCACGGCCTCGCCATCCGCCCCGGCCACCCGGCTGTGTTGGGGCATGGGCATGGCAAGCCGCTGGTCGGCATCCCCGGCTACCCGGTCAGCGCCATGGTCGCCTTCGAATTGTTGGTCAAGCCGCTCATGCAGCGCTGGGTGGGGCAAGAGGCCGAGCCGCGGCCCACCGTGCGGGCGGCGCTGACGCGCAAGGTGCTCTCGCCCATGGGCCAGGACGAGTACATGCGGGTGACGCTGGGGCGGGTGGGCGAGCGGGTGGTGGCCACGCCGCTCTCGCGCGGGGCCGGGGTGATCATGTCGATGGTGCGGGCCGATGGCATGGCCCACATCCCGCGTTTTTCGGAGGGGCTGAACGCCGGGGACGAGGTGACGGTCGAGCTGCTGCGCCCGCCCGGCGTCATCGACCACACCATCGTCCACCTGGGCAGCCATGACCTCACCCTCGACCTGCTGGCCGACCAACTGCGCCGCCAGCGCCCCGACCGTTCGTTCAGCTCCGGCAATGTCGGTTCGCTCAGCGGTCTGCTGGCCCTGCGCCGGGGCGAGGCCCATCTGGCCGGGTCGCACCTGCTGGACGAGGAAACCGGCGAGTACAATCTCAGCTACATCCGCCGCTATCTGGCCGATGTCCCGGTCGTCGTCCTCGCTTTTGTGGGCCGCACGCAGGGGCTGATCACCCCGCGCGGCAATCCCAAGCGTCTGCACGACCTCGGCGATCTCGCTCGCCCGGACGTGGTCTTCAGCAACCGGCAGCGCGGCGCGGGGACGCGGGTGCTGCTGGATTACAGGCTGGCGCAGGCCGGCATCGACCCCGCCGCCATCCAGGGCTACGAGCGGGTGGAGTTCACCCATCTGGCTGTGGCTGCGGCTGTGCAGAGTGGCGCCGCCGATTGCGGGCTGGGCATCCTGGCGGCGGCGCGCGCCCTCGGCCTCGACTTCATCCCCCTGTTCGAAGAGCAATACCAGTTGATCATCCCCCGCCAGCACTACGAAAGCGAATTGTTGGCCCCCCTGCTCGACATCATCCGCGGCCCCGGTTTTCGCAGCGCCGTGGCGGCGTTAGGCGGTTATGATGTGGGGAGGATGGGAGAGGTTGTCATCGATGCGACGCACTCGTGAAGTGCGCCACAGCTGTCTTCCAGAAAAGCACCACTACGTTCTCATCTGCAAGCCCTGCCCCAAATTGAGTCTGTTCGTCGCTGTACTCAAGCCGGTAGAGCACCTTGAGCCTCTAGCGCTGCGATATGAGCCCACACTTCGTCATGAGTGTGCGTTGGCGCACCGGCTTTGATCCGGGCCAGGATGGCATCGCTTTCACGGATGTCTTCCAATTCTTCCAGCGACTCCTGGATATAGTTCGCCATCGCCGCCCGTACCACATCCGAAATCGTCTCGCCACGCATGGCCGCAATCGCTCGCGCTTGTCTGCGCATCTCTGGAGAGATCTTGATGACCAGGTTCACTGTCATGTGTCTGCACCTACCTGTAAAGATAGCTTGATGTAAAAGTCATGTCGCGCATCGTCGTCGCCTGTCAAAATCGTCTCGTCGCTTTGGTCTTCCTCACCCCGTCAACCCCGTCCCATCGATCTCCTCTGGTGCGGCTTTGCGGCCGGACGGCGCCCGCTTGCCCGTGCCTTGCCCCTGTCTCAGCGCTTTCTTTCCCCAAGCCGTTCCAATAATTCCGCCGCCGTCAAACATGGCAGCAGATGGGTGATGGCCTGATAATGGCTGTCATAAGTAACGACAACTTCGCAGCCGTGGTGGAAGGCCGTTGCTGCGTGCGCCTGATCCGAAGCATCGCTCATGGGAAAGCGCCGATTCAGAACGATACGCTGCGCGCGGTTGAGAAGCGGCACGAGGAGCAGATCATGGCCCAGTATGTCATGGAATGCCAGGCGCGCGACCTGTGCGGCTTGGTCAGATGGAAAGTTGTCGTAACAGAAGACACAAAGCTCTTGAAGACCATACAAGGATATGGTTGCCTGTAGGTGACCATCATCGATGGCTTGGAACAGGCCCGCGACCTCAGCTATCCGATCGGGATCACCCTTTGCCCCGAACAGCGACAAGACGATGACCGACGTATCAAGATAGACCTTCATGACAATACTGGCGATGCTGAGGGAGCGACATCAGAAAGCGCCGGAGCGCCGTGCCACAAGGTATCGGTCAGTACATCAGCCAGAAGCAGGGCCAACATCGTGACGCCCTGATCCTCCAGTAACGTGCGTGCATGGACCTTCGCTTTTTCCGTCGCCGCCAAAACGTCATCAGTTTGCATTAATGGCAAATAGTCAGCTAGTTGTTTCATGTCGTTCTTCTCCATTGAGCCATCGAAACGCCAGCCAGGTCGCCAGCGCCCCTATTCTACCACATGAGATTTCCCGTTGCGACGTACCGGCAACCGCCGAAAGTGCGCCGCCTCCCCCGCCTCACCCCGTCAACCCCGTCCCATCGATCTCCTCTGGCGCGGCTTTGCGGCCGGACGGCGCCCGCTGCCAGGCCTGGCACCACAGCTCGGGCGGCAGAGGGCGGTCGTGATGGGGCGAGGCCGGATTGCGGCAGAACGAGTGCAATCGGCTGACCTGGCCATCGCCGTTGCTTCTGAACACCTCCGAGAAGGCGCAAGCGTAGCAATCATGGCCGCGCAGTTGGCGCCAGGCGCGTCGGAGCATGCTCATGGGGTCGGGACCGGCTCGACCCGCCGCACGGTGATCAGATTGGTGGCGCCCGGCGTGCTGCCCGCGGCCGCCCCGGCGGTGATGACGACCAGATCGCCCTCGTTCACCAGCCCCTGCGCCCTGGCGGCGGCGATGGCGGTGGCGATCACGTCATCGGTGGAAGTGCGCCGCGCCCCCAACAGCGGATGGACGCCCCAGAACAGATTGAGCTGCCGTTGCACACCCGCATCCGGGGTGACGGCGACGACGGGCAGACCCGGCCGGAAGTGCGAGACCTGGCGGGCGGTATAACCGAAGATGGTGGGGACGATGAGGGCGGCGGCATTCAGGTTGATGGCCAGTTCGGCCGCAGCCTCGGCCATCGCCTGCACCACGGCATCGAAGCGCGCCGGCAGATCCGTGTTGCCACGGCGATCCAGCCGCGCCTCGGCCTTGCGCACGATGTGATCCATCGTCTCCACCGCCGCCACCGGATAGCGCCCCATCGCCGTTTCGCCCGACAGCATCACCGCATCCGTGCCATCCAGCACAGCGTTGGCCACATCACTGGCCTCGGCGCGGGTGGGGCGAGGATTGCGGATCATCGAATCCAGCATCTGCGTGGCGGTGATGACCGGCTTGCCGGCCCGGTTACAGAGCCGAATGATCTCCTTCTGGATCAGCGGCACCTCCTCCGTCGCCATCTCGATGCCCAAATCCCCGCGCGCTACCATGATGCCATCAGCGGCGGCGATGATCGACTCGATATTGGCCACGGCCTCCGGTTTCTCGATCTTGGCCACCACCCCCGGCAGCGGCGCCGAGCGCGCCCCCGCGCGGATCATCGCTTGCAGACGCAGCACTTCATCGGCGGTGCGCACAAACGAGAGTGCGACCCAGTCCAGACCCTGCTCCAGGGCAAAGGCCAGGTCGGCCTCGTCTTTGGCGGTGATGGCCGGGATGCGGGCATCGGCGCGGGGCAGGTTGATGCCCTTGTGCGAGAACAGCACGCCGCCCGTGATCACCCTGGCCGCGATGCCCTCCCCGTCCGTCGCCTCCACCGCCAGTGCCAGCAGGCCATCGTCGAGCAGGATGCGGTCGCCGGGCTGCACCAGCCGGGGGAGGTCAGGATAGTGGCAGGGGATGGCGTCCTCGCCGCCCGCCCCCAGCCTCACCCTTTGCCCGGCCGCCAGCGCCATCCCCGCCGCCGGCAGCTCTCCCACCCGCAGCTTCGGGCCTTGCAGGTCGCCCAGGATGGCAACAGGACGGCCCATCTCGGCGGCCAGAGCGCGCACGCGGGCGATTGCCTCGGCATGGGCGGCGTGGTCGCCGTGCGAAAAGTTGATGCGGGCGACATCCATCCCGGCTCCGATCAGCCGGGCAAGCACATCCGGGTCGGCGCTGGCCGGGCCGAGGGTGCAGACGATCTTGGTGAAACGCAAGGGGGCCTCCCTGGGGTCGAAAGGTGAATGCCGATGGCGCTCAGACGGGTTCTACTTGCTGCCTTTAGCCGGCCAGGGCCGGTTCCAGAGCCTGAGCAGGCGCCGGCGCTGGCTCATCGGGCGGCAGACCAATGATAACATCCTCCCCCGCCGTTGCCCGCGCCAGCGCCAGCCGCGCCTCTTTGAACACGCGGCTGATCGGCTTTTCGCTGTTGACGCTGGCGAAGGTGGACACCGCCGCCCTGGGGCTGAGGTCGAGCTGGTAGAGTTCCCGCAATTCCTCGCGATGTTGGCAGATCCACAGATAGAGATCGGACTCGGTGCGGCGGGGGAACTCCTTCAGCACGCCGCTGGCGCGGATTTCGGAGGTCAGGGGCAGATAGACGTTTTCGTACCAGCTGCGGACGGCCTCTTCGTCGCTGATGTCGCGCTGCTGGTCCAGGCCCATGAAATAGCGATGCACCTGGATCTGCTCGTCGAACAGGCGATAGCGGCCCGGCTCGGTGATGCGGATGTCGGCGTCAGGATAGTGGTCGGTGAGATGCGTGCGTTCGAGGAAGAGGCGATGCCCGGCCTCGATCAGCCAGGCGCTCAGCTCGGCCGCGCTTTCGGCCTCGACCGGAAACGGCGCCTCCACCCTGGTCACAAAAGCCTCGATGGTCTGGTCGCCGCGCGCTCGCGCCACCGAGACGCGGTGATTGCCGTCGCGCACGAAATACAGTTCGCCCACCTGATAGAGATCGATAGGCGGCAGCCCGGCGATCCCACTCATGGCCGCGCCCACACGCTGCCAGCGTTGGAGCAGGGCTTCGTTGCGGGGCAAGAAAGCCTGGGTGAAGTCGCGGTAGCGGCCGACGCTGCCGACGATCTTTACCAGCGGGACGTCCTGCGCACCCGCCAAGGTCACACCCTCGCGGCCTTGCAGGATGGTGCGGACTTCTTCGTAGCTGAGGAGGTCGGCGGTGCGGCCGGAGAGCCGGGCCAGCCAGTCTTGGAGTAGCGCCTGGAAGTGGGCACGGCGGAAGTCATCGCCGGCGCGGGCCAGGTCGAGAGGGTCAAGTTGGTCGTTCATAGTGTCTTGGGCGGGCTTGCGGCCGGATTCCCGCGCCCGCACCGCCCACCTTACTCCGTCCCTGCTGCCAGGACGGTGATACTCTCTCCAATTCGTGGCTACTTTGTGTATTTTTTACAATAAGTGGCAGGGAGGGCGCTTGATTCTTCCGAAGTCGCCGGGCAGGGCCTGAACCCAAGTCACCTGCTCAGGTCAGGAATTCCAGGTAGTTCTCCCGGTTGACGACGCGCACCTCGCCCTCGGGGTAGGTCTGGGTGAAGAGAGCCGGCGGCTGCCAGCGTCTGTCGCTCCACTTGCATTCGAAGCCGTAGAGACGCCCGCCTTCCTCCTCCACATAGTCAAGCTCATAACGGTCGTAGGTGCGCCAAAAGTAGATGTTGGCATTCCGGCGCCGGTTGTGGTTGAACTTCAGCCGTTCGCTGATGAAGAAGTTCTCCCATAACGCGCCTACGTCTTGCCGAAGTTCGAGCGGATTGAAGTTGTTGATCAAGGCGTTGCGCACCCCCAGGTCGTAGAAATAAATTTTGCGCAGTTTGCCTAATTCTTTGCGCAGGTTGCGGCTGAGCGGCGGCAAGTGGAAGATGACGAAGGCCTTTTCCAGTAAATCAACATAACGCGCCACCGTGGTTTTGTCCAGTCCAACCAGCCCGCCCACCTCGCCATACGAGACTTCGCTGCCGATTTGCAGCGCCAGCGCCTGCAACAAGCGTCGCAGTGTGTTCGGGTTCTTGACCGTCTGATGCTCCAGTGCATCGCGATAGAGGTAGCTGCTGGCGATCTCCTGGATGGCGCCTGCCGGATCGTCGGCGGTGATCACGCCCGGATAGACGCCAAAGCGCAGGCGTTGCTCCAGTAGACGCCGTGACTCCAGGGGGTCTTCCCGGCTCAGCAATTCGGCCGTCGAGAGAGGAGACAAGTGGAACTCGATCTTGCGCCCGGTGAGTGGTTCGACAATCTCGTTGGCGAGGGTAAACGAGGATGAACCAGAAGCGATGATTTGAATTTCGGGAAAGGTGTCGACCAGGAGCTTGAGGGTCAGGCCGATGTTGCGCACCCGTTGGGCCTCGTCGATCACCACCAGCTGCCTGGCGCCGATCAGCGCCTTCAACTCCGTTGATGTCTTGTCGGTCAGGGCAGCCCGAATATCCGGTTCGTCACAGTTGAGATAGAGCGAGTCCAGCGGTTGGTTGGCCAAGATCGCCCGACACAGAGTCGTCTTGCCCACCTGCCGCGCCCCATAAATCACGATCACTTTGCCTTTGAATAAGGCTGCTTCGATGGGGGCCTGCATGGCACGAGGATAGTAATTCACCTGATTTGTCCTGAATTGAGTGAGCCGACTCGCCCAATTTAGGATAAATCGAGTGAATTGTCAAGTTCGCAAGGGGTGCAGCTCCGTCCTCACGCCTGCGCCACCGCCCCGCTGCGCCGCTCATCGCCCGCGGCCTCGAACCCGCCTGCCCCGTCCTGGCCGACGGCGTGGACGCCGCCGAAGAACATATGGCGGCCGGGCCAGCGCGCCAGATCGTAGCCCCACCGCCGCAGCCAGCCCACCGCCGCCCCGCTGTGCCCGCCCTCCACTTGCAGCACGCCGTCCTCGAAGTGGATGCGGGGGGCGGCGACGGCGGCCGCCAGCGGCAGATGGTCGTCGAGCACGCTGAGCAGCACTTGCAGGATGGCCGTGCGCAAACGGTTGGAGCCGCCCGACCCCAGGGCCAGAACCGGCCGGCCCTGGTGCAGGACGAGGGTGGGGGCCATCATCGAGCCGATGCGCTCGCCCGGCCGGCCCTGGTGGAAGCCGTGCGGGTGCAGATCGGCCTCGCCCAACATGTTGTTGAGGCCCAGCCCGCTGCCGGGGACGAGGAAACCTGCCCCTTCACCGGCCGTGGTCGTCAGCGAGACGACGACGCCATCGCCATCGAGGACGCTGATGTGGCTGGTGTGGCCAGGGCCGGGCGGGGTGAGCGGCTCGGCGGGCGCAGCGGGGTGGGCCAGGTCGGCGCGGTGGGAGGCAATGTGGTCGGGCGCCAGCAGAAGGCTGGCATCGCCGCTGGCTTCCAGGGCGGGCCGGGCCAGGTTGGTCTGGCGCATGACTTCGGCCAGCAGCCGCAGCCGCCGCGGGCGACCAACCGGCCCCAGGTCGAAGCCCTCCAGCAGGGCCAGGGCGAAGGCGATGAGGGCGCCCCCGCGCGAGGGCGGCGGGTTGGTGTAGATGTCGAAATCGCGGTAGCGCCAGTGCAGCGGCTGGCGGACGATGACCCGGTATTCGGCCAGGTCGCAGTCGGTCAGCAGGCCGCCGTGCTGCCGTTGATCGGCGAGGATGGCCTGGGCGATGGCCCCGCCATAGAAGAGATCGGGGCCGGTGCGGGCCAATGCCGCCAGGGTTTCGGCCAGTTCGGGGTGGCGAAAGGCATGGGAGGGCGAGAGAAAGGCGTCGGGCGCGCCAAACAGCCGGGCCAGGTCGGGTGTGTGCTGGAGGATGGGGGCGAGGATGCGCCCAACCTGGACGTTGAATTCGCCCAGAGGGACGCCGACGCGGGCCAGGTCGATGGCCGGTTGCAGGACGTCGGCCAGGGACAGGCGGCCGGCGTCAGCGTGCAGGCGGCAGAGACCAGCGACGATGCCCGGCGTAGCCACGCTCCCGCGGCCGATGTGGAATTCCTGGCGGGCGACGCCGAAATCGGCGGTGACGGCAAAGAAGTCGAGCGGGGCCGCCCGGCTGCCTTCCCCAGCACCCAGGCCGGGGAAGGCGCAGAAGAAATCGTACAGGTGGGGCGCCTGGCCAGGGTGATGGAGCAGGGCGTAGCCGCCGCCGCCCAGCGAGACGATGGACGGTTCGGCCACAAAGCTGGCGAAGGTCGCGGCCACCGCCGCATCGACGGCGTTGCCCCCCGCCCGCAACATGGCGGCCCCGGCGGCGGCGGTGTGTTCCCGCCCGGCGGCGAGGATGCCGTGGGTCAGGCGCGGCCGGCGGCCAGTTTCTGGTAATCGTACCACAGGCTCTGGAAGCGGTTGGCGGGGTCGGAGCGGTAGTCGTCGGGGTCGATGGCCAGGATGGGGTAGTCGGCGCCGGCGGCTCGCAAACCGTCCAGCAGTTTCTTTTCGCTGCCGTCGGCCCGCAGCAGGCCGGTGTGGCGGCGCCAGGGCGCATGGTCGTAGGGCGGCGTCTCCCAGCCTTGTTCGGGGATGTCGGCCCAGCGCCACAGCCAGAGTTCGGGGATGGCGCGCTGCCGGGCCAGGGCGAGGACGTCGGCCAGGTGGGCGGCGGCGGCCTCTTCGCTGGCGTAGAAGACGCCATCCAACGCCGCCGAGGGCTGACCGGCGGGCGCGGTGGGCAGCCCGGCCAGGTGGAGGGTGGGCGGCCGGCCGGCGAGGACGGCGGCCAGGTCGAGGGCGAAGGCCATCCAGCGGGCGTTGAGCGGCAGGCGACGGCGGTCGCTGGCAAAGGTGGCTACGCTCAGACTCGGTTCGCCACCGGCGGCGATGATGTCATCCGGCCAGAGGGCGGCGCGGGTTTCGAGGGCGTCGAGGGCGAGCAAGAAGGTGGAACGCAGGCCGGAAGCGGCCTGGTTCAGGCTTTCGAGGCTGCTGTGCAGCCAGTCGAGGACGGCGCCGCGGTCGGCGGCGGCGGCCAGCCGGCCAAAACCGGGCAGCGGCTCCCAGCCGAGCAGGGCGGGATGGTCGCGGAAGAAGCCCACCAGTTCACGGATGAGGAGGTCGCGGGCGGCGGTCATGCGTTCGTCGCTGAAGACGTGACGGACGCGGCCCCAACGCACGCGGGCGCCGTTGACCAGGAGCGGCCAGGTGGGTGGCAGGGGCGCGGGCGAGACGCCCCACTCTGGCCACCAGAGGGCGCCGTCCCACATCCCCGCCCACAGCCCGCCCCGCACTTTTAGCCCGCAGCCCTGGCAGAGATCGAGAAAGCGGCCCAGGCGGTCGAGGACGCGCGGGTCGACGCGCTCTAGCCCCGGCTGAAAATCGGCCCAGAAGAGGGGGACGCGCACGGCTTGGAAGCCGAGGGCGGCGATGTGGGCCAGGTCGTCGGCGATTTCGGCCGCGTCGAAACGCTGCCAGAGGGCAGGGCCGCTGCGAGAGGGGAGGTAGCCGAGGCCGAGTAACATGGGCGTGTCAGCGGAAGCGCTGGAGGTGGGCGTCCCAGCCGGCCAGGACGCGGGCCTCGGGCTGATCGGTGTCGAGGCGCAGGCCGAATATGGCGGCCAGACGGCGCAGAAGGGACTGCGCGGCGGTGCGGTCGTGGTCGGGGCCAACATCCAGCAGGCAGGCGGCGTAGTCATCCAGGGCGGCGAGGGCGGCGGGGGCGTCCAGGTCGGCGTCGAGCGCAGCCAGCAGGCGGGTCTGGGCTTCGTCCACGGCGGCGGACACAGCGGCGGGCAGAGGCCGGGGGCCGGAGGGGGCGATGGCGGCGGCCAGGAGACGGCCGGCCTTGTCTTCGGCCCGGGCCAGGTCGCCGGCGTCGTAGCTCCAACTCTGGCGGTAGTGGTGCGAGGCCAGGTAGAGGCGGATGGCGTCGGGCGACCAGCGCTTGAGCAGGTCGCGGATCATGATCAGGTTGCCCAACGACTTGCTCATCTTCTCGCCCTCGTGGTAGACCATGGCGGCGTGCATCCAGAAGCGGACGAAGGGTTTGCCCGTGACCGGCTCGACCTGGGCGATCTCGCATTCGTGGTGGGGGAAGGCGAGGTCGCCGCCGCCGCCGTGGATGTCTACGGTTTCGCCCAGTAGTTGGGTGGACATGGTGGAGCATTCGATGTGCCAGCCCGGCCGGCCCGGCCCCCAGGGGCTGTTCCAGGCCGGTTCGCCGGGTTTCTGGGTCTGCCAGAGCACGAAATCGAGCGGGTCGCGTTTGTTGGGGTCGCCGGGGATGTTGCCGCGCTGGTTGGCGACGGCCAGCATCTGATCGCGCGGGATGTGGCTGAGTTGACCGAAGGCCGGGTAGGCGTCCACATGGAAGTAGACGTTGCCGTTGGCCTCGTAGGCCGCGCCGGCCTCGATCAGCCGCTGCACTCCGGCGAGGATGCCGGGGATGACATCGGTGGCGCGGGGATAGTGGTCGGGCGGGCGGATGTTGATGGCCTGCAGGTCGTGGATGAAGTGGGCCGTCCAGCGGTTGCCCAGCGTCCACCAATCCTCGCCCGTTTCGCCGGCCTTGCGCAGGATGTCGTCGTCGATGTCGGTGACGTTCTGGACATAACGCACGCGGCGGCCCTGGTGTTCCAGATAGCGGATGAGGACATCGAAGACCGAGTAGGTGAAGGCGTGGCCGAGGTGGGTGGTGTCGTAGGGGGTGATGCCGCAGACATAGATGGTGGCCACGTCATCGGCCGGCGCAAAGGGGGCGAGGGTTTGGGTGAGGGCGTTGTAGAGGAGCATGGCTTGGCGGGAGGGCGGGCGCGGTGGGGGATGGATAGGCCGCAATGATACTCCCCGCCGGGTTCTCATGCCAAGATTGGGTTTCGGTGGGATGTTGGAATAGGGTGAGGGGTGGGTTGGGCAGGGGAGGGTTGTCTCCTCGCCGCTGCGCTTGCAACGCCGGCTGGATCATCCTATGCTTCAGCCGGCGCTATGATTGGCGTCGCTCGCACTCACACACCCCACGCCCCACTCATTGACAAGGAGACGATTATGAACCGAACCCACCTCATCCCCCTGGCTCTGGCGCTCAGTCTGGTAGCGCTGCCTCTGAGCGCCTGCACCCCACCGGCAGCTACAACGACGCTGACCGTGGTGGAACATGCCGACACCGATGCGGTCGGCGATGTCGCACCCGCCGGCGATTCGGTCGGCGATGTGCTGGGTTTTGCTAATCCGGTCTTCGATGCGGCCAATGCCAGGCAGATCGGGACCGACAATGGCTACTGCATACGGACGGCTGTGGGCGCGGCCTGGGAATGCGCCTGGACGCTGACGCTGACGGATGGGCAGATCACGGTGGCGGGGCCATTCCTTGATGCTGGCGATTCGGCGCTGGCGATCACAGGGGGCACCGGCGCCTATGCCCAGGCCCGCGGCCAGATGAAGCTGCACGCCCGTAACGATCAAGGCACCGAATACGATTTCGTCTACGAGATCGTCAAGTAGGAGAAGGAGCGAGCAGACCCTGAAGGTTGGTCGAAGCCTTCAGGGTCTGCGTTTCCAGGGCGGCGTGAATTGTTCGAAAGACCAGCGGCGCCTCTCGCTCTGGCTGCCGTGTGCCGCCTCGCGCCCACACCTTGGGCAAGAAATGACAACGCCCCCGACGTGTGGTCAGGGGCGTTGTGCGGAATGGGTGTTTGGAAATGAGGTTCAGGCGGCCAGCTTCTTCTCGGGCGCTACCTTTTTGTCCAGGTCGGCCACCTTCTTGGCGAGGGCGGTGATCTTATGGGTCAGGTCGGCGATGTCGTTGCGGCTGGGGATGTTCATGGCCTGCAGCACGGACTCGATGCGATGATCGAGCATGCCTTCGACCTTCTCTTCGTACTTGGTCATCGGCTCGCGGCCACGCGACATCCAGCCATCGAGCATCTTGCGGCCATCCTTCTCGGCCACTTCGCCTTTCTCGACCAGGCGCTTGATCACGGCTTCGACTTCCTCGACGCCGAGGGCGACGGCGCCCAGGCTGGCTTGAATGCCCTTGTGGGCGGTTTTGACGACGACGTTTTCCTGGCCGAATTTCTCGACCTGGTGGGCGGTTTCTTTGACTTGGGTCTTGATGTCCATGGTAATGGTTTCTCCTGTCCAAACGGACATGAAAGGGCTTGGGGTTGAGCGCACGCGGCGCTGTTCGATGATGACCCCATTATGACGCAGTGCGTCATAAATGTCAAGGGCTTTGTGTAAGAGTTGTGTAAGAGTTCACGACTGTGACCATGACCCCTACGGCGATTTGATCACGCCTCGCCCGCAGTTTTCCCAATCACGGCCTGGAAGCCAGGATCGTCGCGGATGAGGTTGAAAACAGGATCGTGCTGGACCCGGCTTCTATTCTCAGGCACAGCAGTTAAGGATCGCTGCAATAACGTCACTGCCTCATCTGTCTCACCGAGAAAAACAGCAAACAGGGCACGACTGTAGTCATCTTCGTTGACCATAAGGGGACGCGTAAGGGTCACCTGTCGTCGGTAAGCTATTTCATCGCCTAAGAGGCGGTAACAAACCGCCAACATGACGTGAGCACTGGTTAACTTCGGATTGATGTCGATGACTTGCTCACAAGTGGCAGCCGCCTCGCTATAACGACCTTGTTGGAAGTATATAGTACTTAGCCCAATGTACGGACCGGTAATGTGAGGATCGAGGGTGATGGCCTTCTGGTAAGCAACGATGGCTTCATCATAGCGACCCAAGCTACGGTACACATTTCCCAGGCTATTGTGTAAGACGGCGTTTTTGGGATCGACCGCAATAGCCGTTCGACACGCAGCGATGGCTTCATCATATCGCTGCAAAACAGCATACACATTACCTAGACCCCCGTATGCAGACGCGCGAGCAGGTCTATTTTCTCTCTTGGAAATCGATACATCTATGGTCCTGCAAAAGGCGGTGATAGCCTCATCCATGCGGCCTAGTGCGTAGTAGGCAGATCCAAGTAGAAGCCAGACCCAGGGGGTGAGCTGACTATCTGTCGAGTGCCGCTCTGTTAGTTCATTCACCTGTGACCAAAGAGAGAGAGCCATTACAATATCGTTTTTTGCCCAATACAGCGCACCAAGAAGAAGAAGCAATTCAGCTCTCGCCTCCAGTGTCTCCGGCGTATCTGGCAGATCAGCCAGCAGCGCCTCGCGCAAGGCGATCTTGGCATCGGTATCCTCGCGCAAGGTGCGGTCTGAAAAATCTCGCCAGGCCAGGTCGTGGGCGATGGACACGATCTGGTCGGGTGCGGGTGCTTCCACAAATTCGACTACCCGATGGCGAAAGGCCCAGAAATCCGGCGCCAGGCGGGGTAGCGCCGTCGCCTCCTTCTCGGTCAACCAGAAGACGGCGCGGATGCGATCTTCCACCAGATATTCGCGGCGGATGTTGAGGGCGCGATAGGCCAGGGTCTGGTCGCGGCCTTTGCCCCATTGTAGGCCCGAAATGAAGAAGACAGCGTTTTCCCGGTCGGGGTGCTGCCGGAGGCCGAGCGGGATGTCGGCGTTGCCCTCATCCGTCACCCGGTACTCGACAACTTCCTGGCCCTGTTGGCGCAGTTCGGCGGCCAGGGCGTCCTCAGCACGGGCGCGCACGAATTCCGAGGCGTATACTGCCAACAGGATCGCAGGCCGATCCCAGAGGATGGCAAGCTCCAGATCGACCAGAAGCAGATCCACCCGGTCTGCGAACGGCTCCGGTTCCACCGCCCTGACCGCCGCCATGCGCCTACTCCTCCACCAACGCTTCGAGGGCGGGATGGATGTCGCACCAATTCTCGGCGTTGCGGTATTCCAACAAGGCCAGGATCTGCAGCATCGAGCCAAGCCGTTCGTGGGCTTCCAGGCGGTTGTGGCGGTGCACATCGCGCAGGAAGGCCAGGTCGCCTTCGTCCAGGATGCGACGATACTCGTTGCGGATCTCGGTAGCCGCCCAGTCGACGTCTTCTGGCTCGATGCGGTCGGCGTGCCGTCTTCGCGCCCGGCCAATGGCCGAACGCATGACACGAGCCAATTCGCGGAAGACGCCGCCGCTGTTGCCGATGGCCATCTCCACCGCCTCGGGCGTCGCCAGGTCCGCCGCCATGCGGCGATGGATGAACCAGCGCAGCGTGGCATACCCTTCTTTGTCGCGCTCGTCAGGTCGTCCGTGCGGGTGCAGCTTGACATTGGGCAGGAAGATAGCGCGGTCGCGAATGGCCTCGAATTCTTTACTGTAGAAGAGGGCGCTGGAAACGGTGTAGACGATAGCGCAGGTCGGCTGCAACATGATCTCGCGGCGGGCCTTGAAGATCTCCTCCGCCAGCTTCTGGTCGGGCTTGTCCAGGTCATCGATCAGCACCAACGGCAGGCGTTTCTCTCTGGCCTGAATGGCGATGGCGATATCGTTGATCACCTTGATCAGCCCAGTGATGTTGCGCTCGAAGACCTGGCGCAATTCACTGCGCGTGGCAGGCTCCAGCTTGACCTTCAACCCGGCGTTAGCAAAGAACGCTTCGACGCCGGCATCCAACTCCACCTCGCCCCGGCCCGCCAGAACCGTCTTCACCTCGGTTTGGATATCCCCGCGCCAGGCATCCAGCTCTTTGACCAGTTGTTGCGGCAATTTGCCGCCCCCCGCCCGATAATCGCGATACATACGCCCGCCAATGGCCAAGAGGATGTCTCGAAAATCAAGATCGTTGATATCGGCTTCATCGCGAATGCTGAAGTGGATGGGCCAGTATTTCTTGTTGATCTCTGGCCTGGCTGCCAGCCGCAGCAACTCGGTCGATTTGCCGCAGCCCCGATGCCCGGAAAAGAAGAATTTGGGTGGCCTGTAGAACGGCGCCAGCAGTGCGTCCTCCAACTCTGCGACCGGGTTGTGGGGACGCTCGACGTAGAAGGGGTTCGGTTTGCCGTCGGACGATGGCTCCAGTGGCAGATCAAGCTCGAAGTTCAGCCAGGCGCGCTCGAAGTTCTGGGCGACAACATAATCGAAGTCCATTGTCGTACGTTCCATGAGTATCTCGGCGGTACAGAAATCAACACCAGCAGTATAGCCGAGGAAGCGCGCTCACACAATGGCCCCGCCGTGCGCCGAAATATGTGAGCGCGCCGCTAGACTGTCGATGGAGGCGGGAGTTTGAGCGCACTCAACGCACACGCACGCCCAACGCCTCATCCCAATGCAACACTTTGTCCATCTTTGGCAGCGGCGCGCCCGGCGCCTCGTCGATGGTGACGCCGTACTGCCAATCGGGCGGGCAGATGCCGATGTAGCGGGCATAGCCGCCGAGACCGCCCTGGAACTTGGGATAGCCGATGGCGATCAGACAGCCGGTTTCGGCCACCAAGTCGAGGTTGGCCACGCCCTCGGCCTGGGTGTAGCCGTTGTGCATCAGCCAGGCTTCGCCTTCCAGCGTGGGTGTGGTGTCGGTGTCCAGCGGCTCGTGGCCGTGGAAGAGGATGTGGCGCTGCTCGTGCAGAAACTTGAGCGCGTCCAAAGCCACGCCGGGGAACGGGAATTGGGTAGAGAGAGCGGGATCAGGCCACTGCTTCGACCAGTCCGAACGCACCATGACCACGGAACCTTCGGGAACTCGGCCGTTCTTCGCTTCCCAGGCTTCGATGTCACTGACCTGGAGGTGGTAGCCGGGGTCGGTCTTGACCTGGTCGGCGATGGAGATGACGACCAGCGGCCGCACGGCGTAGGTGGCGGGAAGTTCGTCAATGGCCGGGTATTCCGGCGCCCAATGGGCGGGCGGGTCGAGTTGGGTGCCGTACTGGTCGGTGGTCAGATGGTATTGGGTGGCCTCGAAGCCGTCGGTCTCGTACTTGTACGGCTCGTTCGTCTTCGGGTTGATGGTGGGGCCGAAGGTGGCAGGGCCGAATCCGGCCCAAACGGGAATCGATGGGGTGAGGGTATGGGTGAGGTCGACATATTTGGCGCCCTTGAGCGATTGATCGTAAACCTGCCAGAGGCCGGGCGAGGATGGGCTAGCGGCGTTTGCCGGCGCGGCGGGCGCCACCGGCACGGGTGGGGCGCACGCGGCAAGGGCCGCCAACGCTGCCAAAATGAAGAAGATCGGCAAGAGACGGATGGTTGATTTCATGATATTCCTCCTGTGAGATGGGTGTGAAGGCGGGTGGCGAATAGATGGCGTGATTTTAGAGCGGCCCCAGAGGGTTGTCAACAGAAGTCTTATCTTCTCGGCAGGTCGTTTCTGCCCATTGCTACCGGGTGCTATCATTCGCAGCGCCCGCGCTGCTTCCGCGGCCCCAGGAGTCGATGATGCATGTCAAGATGATTCTGCCGGCGCTGACCGAAGCGAAAAGTCCGTTTTGGCGGCCGATTAAATACTCACTCTTCCCGCCACTGGGTCTGGCCACCCTGGCGGGCTATCTACACGACGCCGACGGCATCGATATTCAGGATGAGCATGTCGAGACTGTGCATACGGATGACAGGCCCGATTTGGTGGTGATCCAGGTCTATATTACCTCCGCCGACCGCGCCTATGCCCTGGCCGATCACTATCGCCGCCGAGGATCGTATGTGTGTCTGGGGGGACTGCATGTGACATCGTTGCCCGCGGAAGCCGCTGCACATGCCGATAGCATCTTCATCGGGCCGGGAGAAGAGCCATGGCCGCGCTTCCTGGCGGATTTTCGCGCTGGGCGCCCTGCACCGATTTATCACTCGCAGATCCGCACGCTTGCCGGGCTGCCGCGAATCCGGCGCGACCTGATCAAACGCCATCTTTACCTTGTCCCCAACTCGATTGTGGTGTCAAGGGGTTGCCCACACCACTGCGATTTCTGCTACAAAGACGCCTTCTTTGCTGGTGGTCGCTCCTTCTACACGCAGCGAGTCGATGAGGCGCTGGCCGAAATCGAACGGCTGCCGGGAAGACATCTCTACTTCCTGGACGATCATCTTTTCGGCGACCCGCGTTTTGCCGCGGCCCTTTTCGATGGCATGGTGGGGATGCGCCGCCTGTGGCAAGCGGCGGCTACGGTCCAGGCCGTGCTGAAGCCAGGGCTGCCGGAGAAGGCGGCAGCAGCGGGTTTGCGCAGTCTGTTCGTCGGCTTCGAAACCCTCAATCCCACCAACCTGGCGGCTCAGCACAAGATCCAGAACCTGAACCGCGATTATGCAGCCGCCATTCACCGCTTGCACGATCTGGGTGTCATGGTCAACGGCAGTTTCGTTTTTGGCATGGATGATGATGACGAAACTGTGTTCGATCGCACGGTCGAGTGGGCGATCGGGCAGGGGATAGAGACGGCGACCTTCCACATCCTGACGCCCTATCCCGGCACCGCCCTCCATGCGCGCATGGCAGCCGCTGGCCGGCTGTTACACAATCGATGGGATTGGTACGACACGCGGCACACGGTCTTCCAACCGGCCAACATGTCGCCGGAAGGACTGGAGGCCGGCTACTGGCGCGCCTATCGCGATTTCTACCGCTGGGGAGCCATTCTGCGCAGCGCCGCCAGACATGAGACCGTGCTGGATCAGTTGCGCCATTTGGCCTACACTGCCGGTTGGAAGAAGTTCGAGCCGCTCTGGGATTGGGTGATCCGCACCCAACGCGCCAGCCGGGCGCTGCCTTTGTTGGAGACTGTTCTCAATAGCGCTGCTCAGCCCGCCGCCGAACATGCCTTGCCCGCATCGCCGCCCGCGCCTGTCCCCGGCTGGCAGAACGTCGCCGAATCATGACGGGCAGGGTGGCGCCAACTGACGCCGCCCTGCCCGCCGAACGGCTCACACCGTCGCCACGAACTCGCCCTTGACCTTGCGATGCCCAGTCTGATCGACGGCCTCCACCTCGCAGCGCAGACGGCGCTCGCCCGCGGCCTCGAACTTCTCCACCACCTTGCCGGTGACGGTGATCACATCGCCGGGCTTGCTCATGCCGGTGAAGCGCAGGCCGAACTTTCGCACCTGATCCGGCTGCACCCACTGGGTGATCATCTGGCCGACGAAGCCCATGATCACCATGCCATGGGTGATCACCCCGCCGTTGCCGCTGTCCACCCCAGCCTGATGCACGGTATGGATGGGGTTGAAATCGCCCGACGCGCCCGCATAGCGCACCAACTGCACCTCGGTGATTGGCGCTTTCACCAGCGACGGCAGCGCGTCGCCAACATTGATTTCTTCATAGTTTGGTGTTTGCATTGTTTCTATCCTGTCCTGGATGATTGTTTCGTGTTTCGTGTTTCGTGTTCCGTGTTTTGTGTTTCGTGTTCCGTTTCGCGTCTTCTGCATTTAGAAGCCACAGTTCATAATCACCACGCAACACGCACTACGCACCACGCCCCCTACCACCTCACCACCATCGTGGCGCGAGCAATGACGACCACTTCCTGGCGCTGGTTGCGATAGGTGGCGCGGGTCTTCACCATGTCCATGGCCCCGCCGCTGCCCTCTTTGCGGTCGATGCTCAGGATTTCCAGTTCGCCAGTGATGTCGTCGCCGGGGTGCAGCAGGCCGAAGTATTCGTACTCTTCCTCGCCGTGCAGGATGCGAAGCACATCGGCGCCCATCTCCTGCAACAGCGCCCGCGTCTCTGAGCCGACGGCGCCGCCGCCCCAGAAACGGAAGAGGGTGGGGAAGGTGAGCGGCGCCGCCAGGTCGGGATAGCCGGCCGCCCGCGCCGCGGCCTTATCGTTGAAAATGGGGTTGTCATCGCCCAGCGCCAGCGCCAGCTCGCGGATCTTGCTGGCATCGACCTGATAGCGAATGAGGGGGAATTTCTTGCCGATGTAGCTTTGGTCGAGCATGGGGAGGTCTCCTATGGGAGGGCAAGTGGTAATTGGTTATTGGTAATTGGTTATGGGGGGGAGGCGTTCTTATTGGAACACTCGTTTTGTTGTTCGCCGGTTTACTTGTCTACCGGCGTACTTGTTCCACCACCTCCGTCGCCCAGGCAGCGTCGGCTTCGGCCAGCGGCGGAGTGGGGGGCTGGTCGTAGTGGATGCGTAGGCTGTAAACGGCCTGGTCGTAGAGCGTATGGAGCAGGGAGTTGATGTCCAGCAGCGGCTCGTCCTCGCCCTGGCGCAGGGGGATGGGGATGATCGGGATGGCGTCACGCAGGCCGAAGGCATAGAGGTCGGCCACGCCCGGACGCCAGCCGCGGTGGACGAGGAGGCGATAATCGCTCTCCGGCGCTGCTTCACCCAGCGGCGGGCGCTCGCCCGCGCGCAGCAGATCGACCTCGACCAGGCTGGTGGCGGAAGCCAGCAGGGCGTCGCGCTTGGTCAGATATTCGTGATAGCCCACGCTCCCCGGCCGCTTGTTCCCCGGCGAGAGGATTTCCAGCACGGTCACGACATGTCCAAATTCGGCGTCGCGCACCTCGAGATAGCGTTCGGTAACGATATCGCGGGCGGGCAGCCGCACGACGAGCGGCATCGGCGCAGCAGGGGCCGGCGGCGGCGGGGCAACGGGCGCCAAAGTCACCCAGGCTGGAGCCGGCTCCGAAAGGCGCGGCCCCGACACCGACACATCGGCCCGCCCCAGGAAGCTTTTCGGCTCTACCGATGTGATGTACATCCGTTCCTCAGCCGAGACAATGTAGCGTGGGCTGAGACGTTGGGCTAGATCAGTCCAGACTGCCGAGATGAGACCGAAATGGACGCTCGGCCAAAGCTGTGGGTGTTCAAGGTAAGGGTCCATCCCTGGAAACGGCGTCGGCATCGTCTTCCTCCTCTGGGCGTCAAGTGCGACGCAATTCGGAGTTGCGTCGCACTTTCAAATCACCACCGGCGGCTGATACTCGCCCCAAACCGCGCGCAACACGCCGCAGATCTCGCCCAGGGTGGCGTAGGCGCGGACGGCAGCCAGGATGGGCGGGAGCAGGTTGTTGGCGGGGCTGGCGGGGGCGGTCGCAGCCTCCTGCAAGGCAGCAAGCGCCGATTGCACGGCGGCCGGATCGCGCTCGGCCCGTAACTTCTGCAGCCGGGCGTGTTGCGTGCGATAGGTTTCAGGGTCGGGCCGGAAGATGCCCACCGGCCGTTGCTCGCCGGGCGACTGGTATTTGTTGACGCCGACAATGACCTGCCGGCCAGATTCGACCGCCTGCTGCTTCTCCCAGGCACTGTCGGCGATCTGCTGCTGCATCCAGCCGCTCTCGATCGCCCGCACCGAGCCGCCCATCCCCCGCACCTTGTCGATCAGCGCCCGCGCCTCGGCCTCCAGCCGGTCGGTAAGCGCCTCGACATAGTACGAGCCTGCCAGCGGGTCGATGACCTCGGTGGCGCCGATCTCGTGGGCGATGATCTGCTGGGTGCGCAGGGCGGTCGCCTGGGCTTCCTCGGTCGGCAGGGCCAGGGCCTCGTCGTAGCAACTCAAGGCCAGGCTCTGGATGCCGCCGAGCACGCTGGCCAGGGCCTGGAAACCGGCGCGGGCGATGTTGTTCAGCGGCTGTTGCGCGGTGAGGGTGGCGCCGCCGGTCTGGACGTGTGTGCGCAGCATCATGCTTTCGGGGTTGCGGGCGCCGTACTCATCGCGCAGGATGTGCGCCCACAGCCGTCGCAAGGCCCGGTACTTGGCGATTTCCTCGAAAAAGTCGTTCTGGCTGTTGAAAATCCAGGAAATGCGACCGGCGAAGTCGTCGATGCCGACCCCGCGCTCCAGCACCGCATCCATGTAGGTCATGGCGTTGGCGATGGCAAAGGCCATTTCCTGGGCGGCGGTCGAGCCGGCGTCGCGGATGTGGTAGCCGCTGACGCTGATGGCATTCCAGCGCGGGACTTCGCGCGCACAGAAGGCGATGGCGTCGGCGGCCAGGCGCACGCTAGGCGCGGGCGGGAAGATGTACGTCCCCCGCGCCACATACTCCTTGAGGATGTCGTTCTGGATCGTCCCCGTCAGCTTGCTGGCCCCCACCCCTTGCTTCTCGCCCGTGGCGATGACCATGGCCAGCAGCACGCTGGCGGGCGCGTTGATCGTCATCGAGATCGAGACTTTGTCCAGCGGGATGCCGGCGAGCAGGGCTTCCATGTCGGCCAGCGAGTCGATGGCCACGCCCGCCTGCCCCACCTCGCCAGCGGCTTTGGGGTCGTCGGAGTCATAGCCGATCTGTGTGGCCAGGTCGAAGGCCACGCTCAGCCCGGTCTGGCCCTGGCCCAGCAGATATTGGAAGCGCTCGTTGGCCTCAGCCGCGGTGCCATAGCCCGCATACTGCCGCATCGTCCAGAAGCGGCTGCGGTACATGGTGGGCTGCACCCCGCGGGTGAAGGGGAATTGGCCGGGGAAGCCGAGCCGATCTAGATAGGCTTGCTCCGGGGTTGTGTTGCGTGTTGCGTGTTGCGTGTCGAGGGGGGTGCAGAGGCGCTGGCGGGATTGGGCCTCGGCGCGTTCGGGTAGCCGGGCGAGGGATTTGGCGAGGGTGGTGGTTTCCCACTGCTCGAGGGCGGTTTGGAGAGATGATTGCTTGTCGTCGGACATATGAATCACCTATCAGGCGGCGAGTTGATAGATCACCGGGCGGTAAAGCGGCTTGGGTATAGGCTTGCCGCTGGCTTTTGCCGTCTCGATCCAGGCTTCTTTGGCAATCTGCACTTCGCGCAGAGCCTCATCAGGCGTCCGGCCGAAAGCAGAGCAATAACGCAGATCAGGAATATCGGCGATATAGCCGCCATCTTCTTCAGAGTAAAATATGCTGATAACAGGCAGTTCGCTCCAGGGCTTTCCGTTTCTCATTTGATGCAAGAGAACTCCTCGATAGTGTGTCATGCTGAGTGAAACGAAGCATCTGCGGGTCAATCTGCCAACTTACATGGTGAAGACCATACCAGCGAAGCATCTCGCGCGTCTTAGGTCAGCACTAACGGAAAGGCATCATACAATTCATGAGATTTGGATGGCCCACGCGAGAACCTGTCCTGAGCGTAGCGAATGGATGCTTCGCTGGAATTCCTCTGCAACAACCTTGTGTGATCGACCCGCAGATGCTTCGTTTCACTCAGCATGACATAATTAGCACTCTGACGCTTTACG
This sequence comes from Caldilineales bacterium, assembly GCA_019695115.1. Taxonomy (GTDB): domain Bacteria; phylum Chloroflexota; class Anaerolineae; order J102; family J102; genus SSF26. The sequence goes on from JAIBAP010000026.1 coordinate 68,049, forward strand.
ACTCAGTGGATATGAGAACCGGAAAGCCCTGCAGTTCGCTCATCATTTTGACGACGGTGGCAATGGCGGCAGTTGACATGTTGACGCTCCTGGGGTGAACTCTCGTCCCGATTATACCACGTTCTGGGTTGGCTCTTCGCTCACTCGGCCACGGCGCCCGGCGCCAGGAACACGGAACACGCAACACGGAACACGCAACACGGAACACGCAACACGGAACCCACTCTATGCCCCTGCCGCCCGCCCGCGCACGATCTTCACGAACGAGCGCCCGCGTAATTCCGCCAGCGTGATGCCGGTGGCCAGGGCTTCTTCTTCGGTGATGGCGCCGCAGGCGATGCCGCGCAGGAAGAAGTTGAGCAGGCCCTGCCCGGTGGCGGCGTCGTCGAAGGTGTTGCCCACCAGCGTGGCCTGGGCGGCCTTGTTGATGAAGGCGTTCAGGCGCAGCGAGGCGTCGGCCACGCTTTCGAGGAAGAAGTGGTAGATGGCGGCGTAGCGGATGGGCAACTGGGCGGGATTCAGGTCCCAGCCCTGGTAGTAGGCATGGCGGAGGGAATGGCCGATGTTGTCGTAGTGCAGCTTCCAGCCGTAGTGCACCATGTCCAGGTTCTCGGCCACCTGCTGGGCGCTAAGGGGCTTGTCGGGCGTGCCCTTGTGCGGGGCGATGGGCATGACGGTGGTGGCGCCGTCGCTGATCGTCACGCCGCGACCGGCCAGGCTGACCTGGAGCACATGGCGGGCGAAATCGGCGGCGGGGTGGGTGTGCGTCTGGAAGTGGGCGGTGATGTTGCAGAGGGCGGTGTAGTCGTAGGTGCCGTAGGCGCAGGCCTTGACCCGGCCCCGGCCGGCCTCGACCAACAGATTGACGGTGTTTTCGCCCAGGTGGTTGATGATGGCCTGCGGGGTCTCGATCATCAGGTCCATGCCCACCGCGCCCGGCTGCAGCCCCAGCTTGTCTTCCAGGATGTCGAGGAGATCGGCCAGGGCCGCCACCTGCTCCGGGACCTGCACCTTGGGCAGGGTGACGACGAAGTGGTCGGGCGTGCGGCCGCCGGATTTGCCGGCCAGCGAGGTGAGCACCAGGTCGAGGGTGCGCACAGCGCGGTCGTAGCATTCGTGCGAGAAAGACTTGATGCGGAAGCCGATGAAGGGCGGCAGGATGCCCTGCTGGATGCCAAGCGCCAACTGCTCGCCGACGCCGATGGCGTGGAAATCCTCCTCCTCGTCGGGCCGGTTGCCGTAACCGTCCTCGAAGTCGATGCGCATGTCCTCGACCGGCTCGCGGCCCAGCTTCTCGCGCACGCGGGTGTAGATGGTGTAGGCCATCCAGGCGGCTTCGTTGGCGCGTTGGACGGCTTCAGGGTCGTCGCGCAGGGCCGCTTCCAGCTTTTTGATCTCGGCCTCTTTAGACGGCAACAACTCATGGCCGCTCATTTCCAGCAGGCGGGCAAAGATGGCGAAGTTGGGGGCGTAGTCGTTCAGGCTGCGCAGACCCAGTTGCCCCATCTTGGCGGGCGTGTCGGCCTTGAACAGGTGGGCGCCGCCATAAAGGGTGTGGACGGGCTGGCGATCGAGCGAGTCGCCGGGGTAACGCATGCGCAAGCGATCGTTAGCAGCGACGACGTTGGCGCTGATCGGGGAAAGGATATCGTGGGATAGGGTGAGTGACATATTGTTAGCTCCGATTGAGAGTAATTGGCATGCGCTGAGGGTTGCCAACTTTGCGAAAGTTGGCAACCCTGCCTTAGCCAGCCGGCGTGACCCACAACGGCAGCCACACCAACGGCGGCGGCGTGGGGGTGATGGTCGTGTCGCAGAGGATCGTCAGACCGCGCGCACCTTGCGGAAGGTACAAACACTGCCCTGATACCACAGGGCGACCGCTCGCATCCTCGACCTCCATCCGCCCTGTCCGCCGGGGTGCATTCTTGTTGGCCACATCGAGGCTGTGGAGCCAGTTCGGGCCTTGCGCAACCAGGAGATGGGCCCGATTCGTGCCCACCGTGACGCCCCAGGCTGGCCCTTCTGTTCGCTCATAGGCAAGTTCTTGAAGCTGGTCTACTTTGCGGATGTCATAGATGTGCAACCCTTGTTCTTCGTCGCTGGTGTTGCAGGCCATGTAGGCATAGTCACCCTCCACTGTGACATCTCCGCCTGCATACTGGACGCAGGAAGAGTCGATGCCACAGGGAAAGACCTCTTGCATTTGGCTGGGGTCTGTGACATCGACGATACGCAAGCCACCGCCGAAATCGCCAACGAAGCCCCGATCCCAACCCGTCCCCAAATAGGCATAGATGCGCTCCGTTTCACCGGAGGGGTCTTTCATGACCTCCACGCTCACGACAGTTCCGAGAATGTTCCTGAGATTGCTCGTCAGTGTAGGCGAATAGGGGTCCGAGACATCGATCGCTGCCAGACCGTTCGAATGACCGATGTAGGCGTAGTGGCCGTACACCGCTACATCGTACTGCGACCCCACCGTCTCGAAGTTCTTCTCCGCCACCTTCACTGGCAGATAGGGGTTGCGTACGTCAACGATCCTGAACTCATCTGTGGCGATGGCATAGGCATAGTCATCCTTCACGGCGATGCCGAGTGCGGGCGCCTGCACCTGGCCCATGGTTCGAGGCGCGGTGGGATGCTTCACATCTAGAATCGCCATCCCAGTCTCCATCCCCACATAGGCCCGGTCGCCTTGCACGGTCACTGTGTACACCAGGTCGTCGAAGCGAATCGAGGCTGGCGTGAAGGCAGGCGGCCCGCCCCCTTGGGCAGCGACCGGCCCGCCTGCCCGCACCAGGACGAACAACAGCGCCGGCAATAGCAGGAAGTGAAACAATCGAGTTTTCATGGTCTTCGTCTCCTTCGCAATGTGACGAGGGTTGCCAACTTTGCGAAAGTTGGCAACTCTAGCTCGACACCAGCCGGGGCAGGTACAACCGCCGGGGCGCAGCCGTCGGCGTGAGGGTGGGGGTGGGAGTCGCCGACGGTGGGGGGGTGAAGGTCGA
>JAIBAP010000027.1 GCA_019695115.1 Caldilineales bacterium
AACCCCTTGATCCGCCCATCCCCGTAATCCGCCCATTAACCCCTTGATCCGCCCATCCCCGTAATCCGCCCATTAACCCCTTGATCCGCCCATTAACCCCTTGATCCGCCCATCCCCGTAATCCGCCCATTAACCCCTTGATCCGCCCATCCCCGTAATCCGCCCATTAACCCCTTGATCCGCCCATTAACCCCTTGATCCGCCCATCCCCGTAATCCGCCCATTAACCCCTTGATCCGCCCATCCCAGCAATCCACCCATCAACGCCCTAACCCGCCCATTCGACTGCTCGTGAACTACCGGCTTGGGGATTCCTCACTGGCTGATCGCAGCGACAGAAGGCCAGATCGACCCATTCGGAATGACAGGGCGGGAGTTCATCGTTCCGGGCGGCATGTCGTCACGAGGCATGTGCTACTCAACGGAACCCGCCCCACGCCCCCTATCCCGTTCGCACGTAGGCGTGCTCACTCCTCATACGCACCACGCACCACGGAACACGCCCCCTATCCCGTTCGCACGTAGGCGTGCTCACTCCTCATACGCACCACGCACCACGGAACCCGGAACCCGGCCCCCCCCTCCCCCCCCCTCCCCTCTCCCTGCCCGAAACTTATCGATCGTCTCCTTCGGCAGGATCGAGGCCATCTTCTCGGCCTGGCGGTTCTCGGCTGATTGCTCGGAAGGAGTCAGGCCGCCCAACTCGCCCAACACAGCCACGCGCGAGACCAGGCGCCGGGTGGGGCCGCCGCTACACGAGGGGCAGATGGGCGGCTCGTGGGTCTGCGCCGCCTGCATGGTGCGCCAAAGATGGGTGAAGTGGGCGCCGCAGCGGGCGCATTCGTAGTCGTAGAGGGGCATGGCCAGCAAACAGGTCTCGATCAGGAGGATGGCGGGAGTATGCCATCGTCGCAGGCCCATCGGCAAGCGCGAGGGCGGGGCAATGCTGCCAGAGAGCAGCAGTGAGGGCCGCAGTTGGACGAGAACGGCCCTGATGCTATGATCCAGGCCGTCCCCCGCTTTCGTGCGGCCCTGCAGCTGCACCCATGAGTTTTTTTCCAGGAGACAGCCATGGTTGAGAACCGAACACGGGCGCCGCGCACCGAAGCGGTGCAGGCCCTGATCGCAGCGGGCTTCATCGACCCCGACGAGTCTGCGCTTGCGGCCCTGAGCAACGAAGTCGAGACCATCGTCATCGATGATGGGGAGACGTTGATGACCGAAGGCGAGGCCGGCGACGCCATGTACCTGGTCATCAGCGGGCGGTTGCGCGCCTTCGTCCGGCGCGACGGCGTCGAGCAAGCGGTGGGCGAGATCGGGCGCGGCGAAGTGGTGGGCGAGATGGCGCTATTGACCGACGCCGCGCGCGCGGCCACCGTGCGGGCCATCCGCGACACCGAACTCGCCAAGCTGAGCCGGGCCGGGTTCGAGCGACTGGCCCAAAACCATCCGGCGGCGGTGCTGAACATGACGCGGCTGATCGTGCAGCGGCTGCAACGGCTGCTCAGCGCGCCGCGCGTCGTCGAGACCATCGCTGCCATCGCCGTCGTCCCGCTCCATGCTGGCGCCCCGGCCGCAGCCCTGGCCCGGCGTTTGCAGGGCGCCCTGGCGGCCTTTGGCTCCTGCCAGGTGTGGGACGCCGCTGGCTTCGACCAGGACTTTGGCCAGCCCGGCGCCGCCCAGTCGCCAGCCGATGACCCTCTCGACCCCGCCATCCTCATCTGGCTGGGAGATCGCGAGAGCGAGCACGACTATCTCGTTTATGTGACCGATCCCGGCCCGACGCCCTGGACCCAGCGCTGTCTTCATCAAGCCGACCGCATCCTGCTGCTGGCCGAAGCTGGCGCCGACCCCGAACCGGGCGAGATCGAGCGCCGCCTGGCCGAGAACCCCAACCACGCCCGCGTCGAATTGGTCTTGCTGCATCCCTCCACGGCCGCCCATCCCACGGGCACGGCCGCCTGGCTGGAAAAACGCCCCCATCTGCACACCCACCACCATCTGCGCCTGGATGACGAGCGCGATCTGCGTCGCCTGGCCCGACGGCTGACGGGCAGGGCCGTAGGGCTGGTTTTGGGCGGGGGTGCGGCGCGCGGTTTCGCCCACATCGGCGTCCTCCGGGCGCTGGCAGAGGCCGGGGTCGAGATCGACCTCTACGGCGGGGCCAGCATCGGAGCGCTGATCGCCGGCCCCGCCGCCATGAACTGGGATGCCGCTCAGATGCACCAGGCAGCCGAGATGCTCGGCTCGACCAAGAAAATCTTCGACCGCACCCTGCCCCTGGCGGCGATGATGGAGAGCAAAAAAGTGACTCGGATCGTGCAGCAGGTGTTCGGCGACCGTCGCATCGAGGACCTCTGGCAGCCCTTTTTCTGCATGGCCAGCAACATGACCCGCGCCCGGCCGGTGGTCCTGCAGCGCGGGCTGCTGTGGGAGGCCGTGCGCGCCAGCATCGCCATCCCTGGCATCTTCACGCCCATGTTGCGCGAGGGCGAGGTCATGATCGATGGCGGGGTGATGAACAACCTGCCCATCGATGTTATGCGCAACCAATTCGAGGCCGGGAAAGTGATCGCCGTCGATGCCAGCCCCGCCAAGACCAAACTGCACCATTACGACTTCGGCCCTAGCATTTCTGGCTGGCGCGTCTTATGGGGCAGGATCCTGCCGGGGGTTCGCCCGCTGCGGGCGCCGTCGCTGATCGGCTCGATGCTGCGTGCGATCGAGTTGAACAGCGCCTTTGCCGTCGAACACGATCTGGCCGCCCAAGCCGATCTGCTCATCCGGCCGCCGCTCGAAGACTTCAATGCCCTCGATTGGGATGCCTACGCCGCCATCATCGAGGCGGGGTACAAGGCCGGCCGAGAGCAAGCCGCGGGCTGGCGAGCGGCCGGGTGATGCGTGATGCGTGATGAGTGATGAGTGATGCGTGATGAGTGGCGGGTTTCTGGATCCGCAAGGCGCAATTCGCAATCCCATGCCTCTTTGCTGGCGCATCTGGACCTGAGCGCTGCCGATGTCGCCCGGCTGCCCGGCCCGGCCCGCCAGCAGGTGCTGGAGTTCCTGGTGCGGTGGGAAGCCCACCAGGATGCGCTCTCGTGTCTGGCTCTGGTCGAGGCCGAAGTGGGCCGTCTGGTCTCGCTGCAAGACTTGCTGGCCGAGGCGCTGGCCGGGGTGGGGCGCTTTGACGAGGCCGTGCGCCTGCTGCAGCGGCGGTTGGCGCGCCAACCGGCGCCCACGACCGAGATTCTGCTGGCGCGCATCCATCTGGCCGCGGGCAATCCGGCGGCGGCTGCCGCTATCGCCCGCCGGCTGATCGAGGCCAACGGCCCGGTGGCGGCCCTGGGCCTGGCCGGAGAAGCGGCGCTGGCGCAGGGCGACCTGGCCGGCGCCGAAGCGATGTTCGTGCGCTACCAGCAGCGCCTGCCCCGCCACCGGGCGCCGCTGCTGGGTCTGGCGCTCATCCATCGGCAGCAGGGCAACCCGGTTGCGGCCTCGGCCTATGCCGTGCGCTGCCTGACCCTGCCCGGCGAGGCGCCCGTGGCCATGTTGCGCGAACTGCGCGATTTCTTCGCCCAAACCGGCGACCGCAACCATCTGGCCGCCACGAATGAGCAGCTGCGAGCGCGGTTTGCGGCGGAAATGGCGGCGAGGGGGGGAGAGGGAGAGACGCAGGGAGGGGGAGACGCAGGGACGCAGGGAGGGGGAGACGCAGGGACGCAGGGAGGGGGAGACGCAGGGACGCAGGGAGGGGGAGGGAGGGTGGTGGTTAGCGCCGGCGAGCGGCAGGAGTTGGTGAAGGAGGCCAGACGGCTGTTTGGTTTCACTGAATTGCTGCCGTTCCAGGCCGAGATCATGGCCGCCACCCGCCGCCGGCAGCATGTCCTGGCCGTTCTGCCCACCGGCGCCGGCAAATCGCTCTGCTACCAGCTCCCCGCCTTCTTGGACGATGGCCCCACCCTGGTCATTTCCCCGCTCATCGCCCTGATGAAAGACCAGATCGACGGCCTGCCGCCGGCCCTGGCCCGCCGCGCCATCGCCATCAACAGCAGCCTGGATGGCCGCGACCTGCGCCAGGCCATGGTCGATGTGAGCAAGGGCCGCTATCGCCTGGTCTACGCCGCACCAGAGCGATTGCGCCAACCGGCCTTCCTCCAGGCCCTGCGCCAGGCCCGCCTCAGCCGCCTGGTCATCGATGAAGCGCACTGTGTGAGCATGTGGGGCCACGATTTTCGGCCCGATTACCTGGTCATCGCCCAGGCTCACGCCGCCCTGGGCAGCCCGCCCATCCTGGCCATGACGGCCACCGCCCCGCCGGCCGTGCGCGAGGACATCATCCGGCGGCTATTCGACCCCGCCGCCGGCTTTCACCTCCTGGTCGCCGATCCCTATCGCCCCAACCTGCGGCTGCAAGCGATCGCCGTCAAAAACGACGACGAAAAGCGCCGCCGCCTGCTGCAACTCTGCCAGGAAACGGACGGCAGCGGCGTCATCTATGCCCGCAGCCGCCGGCGCTGCGAGGAAATCGCGGCCCGGCTGAACGAGGCGGGGGTGGCTGCCGAACACTATCACGCCGGGCTGAGCGACCGCGACGCCCGCCAGGATCGCTTCATGCAGGGACAGACGCGGGTCATGGTCGCCACCATCGCCTTCGGCATGGGCGTCGACAAGCCCGACATCCGCTTCATCCTCCACGACGGCCTGCCCGATTCGCTGGAGGCCTACACCCAGGAGATCGGGCGCGCCGGACGCGACGGCCTGCCCGCCGATTGCATCCTCCTCTACAGCCCCTACGACCGCAGCCACCACGCCCGCCGCGGCCAGGAACCATGGATCGACAAGGACTGGCTGCGCCGGGTGTTGGCGGCGGTGAAAGAGCTGTTGGCCGGCCGCAACCCCGGCCCGGTATCGCTGACCGAGCTGGCCGCCAGGCTGACTTCTGGGCAGGAGCCGGTGGATGCGACCGACCTGCGCGTGGCCCTGAGTGTGCTGGAGCAGGCCGGTCTGCTGCGCCGTCGCTACGACATCCCCCGCCAAGCCACCCTCTCGCTGCCCGACCGCGCGCCCGGCCCCGCCCTGGCCCACTTCATCCAGGCGGCCGGGCTGGCCCCCGGCCAGACCACCACACTCGAGTTCCTGGCCCTCAGCCAGCAGGCCCGGCTGCCGCCCGACCGCCTGGAAAGCCAACTGCTGGCCTGGGAAGCCGAAGGCGGGCTGACCCTGGCCACCAGCGGACGCCAGATGTTGATCGAGATCAGCAAGGCCCCGGCCGACGCTTCGACTCGCATCGACAGCCTGCTCAGCCAATACGCCGCCCTCCAGTCCCAACGCCTGGCCCAGGTGGTCGAATACGCCGCCACCCGCGGGCCTCGGCCCACTTATCTGGCCAATTATCTGGGTGGGGTTGGGCGTTAGCGGTCGGAGCGGTCGGAGCGCTGCGAGCGCTCCGACCGCTGCACCGACCGCTGCATTCCGACCGCTTTTGTGGTATGATTGCGATCAAGGAGATTGATGATGGCAGACCCCGATCCTCGTCTCGAAAACGCTTTGCGACAAGGTTTCCGCCGCTTCAACCGTTTCATGCTGTTGCTGTGGCGCCTGGGGCTGGGCGGATGGGTGAACGCCTGGCCGTCGGTGGGCGGACGCATCATGGTGCTGATGCAGCGCGGGCGCAAAACGGGACTGCTGCGCCGCACGCCGGTGAACTACGCCATTATCGATGGCGACGTGTATTGCACAGCCGGTTTTGGCGGCGGCTCCGATTGGTATCGCAACCTGATGGCCGATCCGCAGGTCGAAGTCTGGCTGCCCGATGGCTGGTGGGCAGGCGAGGCTGAAGATATCGCGGAGACGCCCGACCGGCTGCCGCTCCTGCGCCAGGTGCTCATCGCCAGCGGTTTCGCTGCCCGCGCCGCTGGCCTCGACCCGACCGCCATGAGCGACGACGCCCTGGCCGCCTCCACCGACAGCTATCGCCTCGTCCGTATCCGCCGCACCGAAGCCCGCACCGGCCCCGGCGGTCCTGGCGATCTGGCCTGGGTGTGGCCGGCCATCGTCTTCCTCCTGCCGTGTATGTGGTTGTACTGGCGGGGTGGGAGGTCGAAAAAGGGTTATTAGAGATTGGTTATTGGAGATTGGTTATTGGAGATTGGTTATTGGAGATTGGTTATTAGAGATTGGTTATTGGAGATTGGTTATTGACAGTCAATGACCAATAACCAATAACTAATCTCTAATCTCTAATCACATTCAGCAATGGCTATGAACACGAAAACGACCAAAATCATTCAGCTACTGAGTATGATCTGCGTGCTGGCAATCGTGTTGACGCTGGTTGCGGCCTGCACCAGCAGCCCACAGCCGCCCAGCGATAGCACCGTGATCGAGGCGGCCAAGAAGTTCGCCGTCGCCCTGGAACGAGCCGGCGAGGACGCCCAGGTGATCATCGACAAGGCGCGCGCTGAAGCCGAGAAGTGGGGGCCAAAGGCCGAGCTTTTCATCCAAACGGTGATCGACGAACTGCAGAAGTGACCGCCTCGGCCTGATCTGGACCTGCGGTCGCGGTCTCACACCAGATCGTCGGTCATTTCGATGCCATAGTGGGCCAGCAGTTCCTGCAAACGCTGGCGGTCGGCCGGGTCGAAGGTGGCCAGGGCGTGCTTGGGTTGGAAGGGTTTGAGTAGACGGGCGATCTGGGGGTCGTTGCGCAATTCGGCCAGCACCTCGGCGCTGCGAAGCTCCAACAGGGCGCGGGGAGTGGTGCGGGCATTGCCGAAGTGCGCGGTCCAGGTCTTCAACCGGCGCTCCCATTCGGGTGAGAGCGGATGCACCAGGGCCTTTTTGAGGGCATCGAGGATGGCCTCGATTTTCAACCCCGACTTGACCGCAGCCTGCAACGCCCGCGGGCTGAGGATGAGGCCGGCGTCGGTGTTCTCGGTGAAGGCGGCGACGGGGGCGCTGGCGCCCAGGCCGATGACCGGGGTGACGGGGTGCAAGAGACCCTCGTCGCTGAGGCGAAAGGCCGGGCGCCCGCCGGATGACTGGGCGCTGCTATGCTCCAGCAGCAAGTTGGCGGCGCGCATGGCCGTTTGCAGGGCGCTGAGGTCGCGCACCAGGCTGAGCGTGGGCGTCAGGGTTTGGCCCAGGGCGGCGGCCACAGGGGGCAGGCGGTGGAGGGCCGTGGTTTCGGCGGCGTTGGCTGTTTCCAGGACGGCAAGGGGTGAGAAGAAGCGGATGCGGTTGTGCCCTTCCTCCCATTCCTGCAAGGTGCGCAAGACATTGCCCGGCAAAGCCGCGCCCGTGCTCTGCTGCAAAAAGTCGATGACCCGGCGCACAGGCCAGGCGCCCAACGCCCCCTGATGCACCGAGGCCTTGGTCAGTTCGTATTCGGTGACGCGGCCGGCTTTCTGGCGCTCGGCAAAAGCGTCGAGGCTGGCCAGGGTGGCGTCGGGCACAGGGTCGATGGCCAGGATGTGGTAATTGGGCTGGACGATGACCTGCCCGGCAGCGGCAGGGAGATCGAGTTGGGCGATGCGACCCAGGGCCAGGGCGCCGGCGGGGGTCAGGCGAAAGGCGGTGGGATTCTGTTTGGCGTCGAAGCCGATGTCGACCAATCCCATCCAGTGCAGCGGGCCTTCGAGCGAGGCCTTGAGATAGCTGCCAAGCGGGTCGCCATAGACGCTGAGACGAGCGGCGGTGGTGACGAGTGAACTCAAGGCGTCGCGCCCGTGGTAGGTGTAGGCGCTGATTTCGCTATAGATGGCGCCCAACAACATCGGCGACAGGGCATCGACCAGGCTGGCGCGGTCGATCCACTGGTCGACCGGCGCCTGCTGCAAATGGGCGACCAACAGCTGTCGCAAATCCGTGCCGAAGGTCGAATTCTGGCTGAACTGGGAGATAGCGGTGGATTCGTCCCACCAATTCGCTTTCAGCCAGGCGTCGAAACAGAGGCGGATGCGGTTTTCGGGTGTGTCGTCGAAGAAGGGCGGTGAACCGGGCGCAGTGATCATGTCGCCGGGGGCCAATTGCAGCAGTCTCAGAGCTTGCGCCATCAGCCTGAAGAAAAGCAGGTCTGGATGCTCAGGCTCTCCTTGCAGGTTGGCGATGGGCTGCATCAGCACCGCATTGATGGCTTTGAGGTCGCGCTTGTAGAGGAAGCCATCCTGCCTGATCTGGAGGGATTGGCGGTGCACCTGGCTCCAATAGAAGTACAGGCTGCGCTGGAAACTGCGGGCCGATCCCGAGGCCGTGTGCTTGATCTCAGCCTCGGGCAGCAGCTTCGGCGCCCAGGCAGGCAGCGGCAGGGCGCGGCGCACGTGTTCGGGCAGGCCGATGGCATCGAGGGCATCCCAGCTCACCACGGTCTGGTAGGAGGGCAAGTCCCTGGCCCGACCCCGCCAGCCAACCGCCAGGCCGAGCGCGCACAGGCGCAGCGGCGTCTGGATGATGTTGGCGCTGGCGGCCCTGAGCGTCCGCAACGTGGGGCGTATTGCTTCCAGGTCGGTGGTGGAGGGCATGGGAGCGATGCCGAGGATCTGGGCCAGCCGGAACAGCGCCGGCAGGGTCAGGCCGTCGGCCGGGGCCGCCAGGAGCAAATCCAGCACCTTGCGCTCCAAGGGGTTGAGCCGGGCCAGGGTCTGGCGGATCACCTCCGGGCGCTCGAAATGGTGGGACAAGGCCGTGATCAAATCAGCTTTCTTGGGCTGGCGACCGGGAAAGAGGTTGTGCAGGTCGGCAAACGCGCGCAAGGTGCTGAGGTCGTAGCGGTTGAGGTCGTAGATGGGCGCGGGCATGGAGCAACGTGATCGCCGGATGGCTTCAGGTGGACTTGTGATCAGGATCGACCAGGGTGGGCGTGTAGCCCTGGCGCACAAAGCGCCGGAACAGTTCTTCGGCGTGGCGGCGTTCGATGGCGATCAGCCGCGGGCTGAATTGCCGGCGGAGATAGATGGCCAGGTCGGTGCTGCGTAGCAATTCGGGCAAGGCCAGATCATCGCCGAATTCGATCAGGGTCAGCTCGGAATGGGCATGATAATGACCAAAGGTGGCGGCCCACTCGCGCACCAGGGCCACAGTCCCCGTGGGCAGAGGGCCGTCGCACAGCGCGGCCAAAGCATTCAGCAGGCCGTCCAGGTCTTCGCCCTGGCTCAGGCTGGCTCGCAGCCGGTCCTGGCTGAGGACATAGCCCGGCTGGCCCTGTTTGTCCCGCCCTGGCGCCGCCAATTTGGAGAGCAGAATGTGCAGGGCCGGGCCGGCGTTGAGCGTCCGCAAGAAGGTGGGGGTGTCGAAGCTGATCCGACCCGTGCTGGTCGGTTCGGCAGTCTGTTCGGGCGCGGCCGCCAGCCCCAGGAAGTAGCGGCAGAATGGCGTCAGACGGATGGCTGTCACCTCGCTGCCGCCGTAGCCCAGATCCACCAGACCCAGGTGATGAAACGGGCCGGTGAGCAGATAGGTGTAGATGCGCTTCAGGGTGGCTTGCCAGCCGGTGTCCTTGCTGGGGTCCAGCCGGCGGCCATCTTCGGTCAGAAAGCCCAGGCTGCCCAGGCTGGATGCCGAAGTGACGAACGTGCGCAGTTGATAGAGCCGCTGCAGCAGGTCGGCCAGAGAATACCAGACGCCCGGTTCGAGCAAGAGCAAGGTCCGGGCCACCACCTGCCGCCAGCGGATGTTCTCTTGCGTGAACAGGCTGCCGGGCATGTAGGATGGGGTGCTGATGGCAAGCAACGGCGGCGGGAACAGGCTGTCGATCGTCGCCCAGATCGGGGTGATGAGAAGGATTTGGACGAGCTGCCGCGCCAGATCAGCCAACTCGACCTGGCGCAGTCTCTCGCTGGCTTCAGGCCCGATCGTGATCTTCCCATAAGTCTGGCGTTCGAGAAAACCCAACCCAGCCATAGCCAGCAACAGCAGATGCGCTTCCAGGGGTCCGAGGTCAAGCCCTTCCGCCAACCGCTCCAGGCCGGCCAGGGGCACGAGCGGCGGCTGCGGGCGCGCGATCACCTCGCTCCCGCGGCGTTCGCTGTGCATGGGCACCGTGGTCGACGGCAATGACCATTGCACCGAATACTCGGATGGCGCCGCGAGCTGATTCTGGGCCAGGTAGTCGGGCAGGCGGTGGGCCGCCAGCGCCAACCGCATGGGATCAGCCAGCGCCATGCGCCCCAGCCGCTGCGTCTCGGCCAGGGGCGCCAGCCAACTTGCGTCCAATGGCAGCACGCGATAGACATCGGGCCACAAAAAGAAGCGGTCGCCGACCTGGACGAACGATTGCACGCTCAGCTGACTCTTGCCGACTTCCTGGAAGTAGGAGGCCGGGGTGATGCCCACCGCCTGGCCGAGCATCTGGCTCATACCACTCTGAACGCCTCCTTCGACGCCGCCACTCACCCACATCTGCTGGAAGAGGGCGCGCAGGCCCACCGGCAGCCGCCGTAGCTCCGCCGCCCAGCCATCATCGGCCTGGTGGTAGGCGACGACCTGCTCGATCAGGGCCTGTTTGCTCGTCCCTTGCAGCTTCCAGCCCCGGCTGCGCGCCAGATCGCGCAGGTCTTGCAGCCGGAAGCCGATCTCGAGTAGTTCGGGCAACGGTCGCCTGCCCGCCAAACCCAGTTGGGCGAGGGCCGTGGCATCGATCGGGTCTGTGGTCGTCATTGGTCTGGTGCGGTCAGGGTGTCAGTTGCGGTCTGGCCCGATGGCAGGGCGCGCAGCACGGGTTCGGCCTCGAGCTCGAGCGTGATCGGTTCGTAGTCGTCGATCTCGTGGTCGTAGAGGATGTCGTAGCGGTAGCCTTGTTCGGTCAGGAACATCTGGCGATGGGCGCCGAAGCTCTGGTCGGTGGTGTCGCGCGAGACCAGGCTGTAGAAATGGGCCAGCAACCCGTTGCGCTTGGGCCGCAGGATGCGGCCCAGGCGTTGTGCTTCTTCCTGGCGGCTGCCGAAGGCGCCCGAAATCTGCAACATGACATTGGCCTCGGGCAGATCGACGGCGAAGTTGCCCACCTTGGAGATGACGAGATGTTTGATCTGGCCCTCGCGCAGCTTCTGGAAAAGCTCCTCCCGCTCGCGCACCGGCGTCTTGCCGGTGATCAGCGGCGCGCCCAGGCTGCGCGACACGCGCTCGATCTGGTCGATGTACTGGCCGATGATGAGGACGGTGTCATCCTTGTGTTTGGCCAGCAGCTTCTCCAGCACCTCCACCTTGGCCGGATTCTCGGCGGCCAGGCGGTGTTTTTCGCGCTCGTTGGCCAGGGCGTATTCCATCCGCAGGTCGGGGGGCAGAGGGATGCGGATCTCGTGGCATTCGGCGGTGGCGATCCAGCCCTGTTTTTCCAGTTCTTTCCAGGGGACATCGTATTTCTTGGGGCCGACGAGCGAGAACACCTCCTCTTGCATCCCGTCCTCGCGCACCAGGGTGGCGGTCAGGCCCAGGCGGCGGCGGGCCTGCAACTCGGCGGTGATGCGAAACACCGGCGCCGGCAACAGATGCACCTCGTCGTAGATGATCAGCCCCCAGTCGCGCTCGTCGAAGACTTTGAAGTGCGGGAAATCGGCCGGTTCGATGAATTTGCGCTGCGGGCCGCGATGCCAGGTGAGCACCTGGTAGGTGGTGACGGTGACGGGGCGGATTTCTTTGGCCAGGCCGGTGTATTCGCCGACGTCGTCGGGGCCGAGGCTGGTCTTGTCGAGCAGTTCGCGGATCCACTGGCGCACAGCCACGGTGCTGGGGCAGAGGATGAGGGTGTTGGTGCTCAGTCTCTCCATCGCCCCCATGCCCACCAGCGTCTTGCCGGCGCCGCAGGGCAGGACGATGACGCCACTGCCGCCGCCCGCCTCGCCGCCTGCCCAGAAGGCGCCGATGGCGTCTTCCTGATAATGGCGCAAACGCAGGGCGTCGCCGGTCGCGACCATCGCCTGGCGCAGGCGGATGGGCAGCGGCGCCCCATCCACATAGCCCGCCAGATCCTCGGCCGGATAGCCGATCCCCACCAGGGCGCGTTTGAGATAGCCGCGTTGGGCCGGGTCGGCGCGCAAATGGGTGGCGTCGATGCGTTCGACGATGAAATTGCGCACATCCTTGTGGCGTTCGATCTCGACCAACAGGGCCGTGTCGTCCGAAACCAATAGCAGTTCCCCGGTCGGGCCTTTCAGCAGTTTGACCCGGCCATAGCGCCCCACATACTCGAAGATGTCGCGGCGGACGTTGTCGGGGATGTCGAATTTGGCGTAGCTTTCAAGGCCCCCCAGGATGGCGTCGGCGCGCAGGCCGGCGGCGGCCGCGTTCCACAACGAAAGCGGCGTGATCCGGTAGGTGTGCACATATTCCGGGCTTTTTTCCAGCTCGGCGAAGCGGGCCAGGTGGTCGCGCGCGGCTTCGTAGAGGTCGTTCTGGACTTCGAGCAGGACGGTCTTATCGCCCTGAACGATGACCGGGTTCTGAGGCTGGTAGGGCATAGAGGGTGGCAGGTCGCAGGTGGCGGGTGGCAGGTCGCAGGTGGCGGGTGGCAGGTCGCAGGTGGCGGGTGGCAGGTCGCAGGTGGCGGGTGGCAGGTCGCAGGTGGCGGGTGGCAGGTCGCAGGTGGCGGGTGGCAGAGCCTGTCCTGAGTGAAGCGAAGGATGGCGGGTGGCAGGTGGCAAGTCGCAGGTGGCAAGTCGCAGGTGGCAGGTGGCAGGTCGCAGGTGGCAGGTCGCAGGTGGCGGGTGGCAGAGCTTGTCCCTTCGCTCCGTTCAGGGCAGGCTCTGAGTGAAGCGAAGGATGGCAGGTGGCAGGTCAGGCAGAAGTGGCCCCGCTATTTTCAAAGTGAATCGGGTCGAGGGAGCGGTGTGTGGGCGGCGGCGGCCAGGGCGCGAGCGGCGGCGAGGACGGCCGGTCGCGGCGCATCCCCGCCGGCCAGTTTGACCAGGGCGCTGCCCACCACCACGCCATCGGCGATGCCTGCCACGGCCGCAGCCTGGGCGGGCGTGCCGATGCCAAAGCCCACCGCCAGCGGCAAATCGGCCAATGCACGGACGCGGGCGACGAACCCGGCCAGGTGCGGGGGCAGGTCGGCGCGGGCGCCGGTGATCCCGGCCACGCTGACGAGATAGATGAAGCCGGTGCTGTGGCGGGCGGCCTGGGCGATGCGCTCGGTGGTGCTGGTGGGCGCGACCAGGTAGATCATGGCCAGGCCGTGGCGCTGGCAGGCGGCCTCCACCTCCTCGGCTTCGTCGGGCGGCAGGTCGGGGATGATCAGGCCGTCCGCCCCGGCGTCGGCGGCGTCGGCGGCATAGCGCTCGACGCCATAGGCCAGGATGGGGTTGATGTAGCCCATGAGCATAAGCGGGACGGCCACCCGGCGCTGGCGCAGCCTTCGCACGGCGGCAAGGCAATCGGCAGGGGTGACGCCCTGGGCCAGCGCCTGCTGGGTGGCGGCCTGGATGACAGGGCCATCGGCCAGCGGGTCGGAGAAGGGGACGCCGACCTCGATCAGGTCGGCCCCGGCCTCGGCCAGCGCCTGCAAGAGGTCGAGGCTGGTGGGCAGGTCGGGGTAGCCCACCGGCAGGTAGGGCATGAAGGCGGCCCGGTTTGCGGCTTTGGCCTGGGCAAAGGTGGTGCGGATGTGTTCGATGCCGGTCATCGCCACTGATCCTGAAAATGTCTGAGCATGGCGCTTGCAAGTATAGGCGGCAGGGTGAGACTTCTCAAATTGCGCTCGGTAGTTTTGGCAGGGGCGGGTAAGGGTGGGGGGAGGGAGCGCCGTGGGAAGCGCAGAAAACGCGATGATACCATTAACCGGAACAGGTGCGAAGTGTGATAAACTCGACCCGCTATGACTTCGACACATCTCGGCCCCACCACTCGCCGGATTCTGCGCAAGCTCGCCGATACGGCCATCATCCTGCTTGCTGTCGTCTTTCTGGCTCTGTTTGGGCTGATCATGGCCGAACGGGGCCGCGAACGCGTGCCCGCCCCGCCGCTGGAAGTGGCCGGCCAGGCGCTGGTGCGCACGGCCGATTATGTCCTGAATCATCCGCAGACCTATTTCTTCCAGCGCAACGAGCAGCCCGCCCTGGAACTCGTCTCTGTCGCCTTCTTGCGTAGCGCCGGGCTGCTGGTGGTCGCTCTCGTCGTCGCCGCCCTCCTGGGGATTGGTCTGGGTCTGGCGATGGCGCTGTCGCGGCGGCGGATCGGTTCGACGGTGATGCTGGCGATCTCCGTCATCGGCATCTCCACCCCCAGCTTTCTGCTGGCTATGTTCCTGTGGGTGATCAACATCCAGATCTACCGGCGTTTCGCGGTCAGCGCCCTGCCGTCGGCCGGTTTTGGCTGGGATTTGCACATGGTGATGCCGGTCATCGTCCTGGCCGTCCGCCCGCTGGCGCAGCTCGCCCAGGTGACTTATGTCTCCATGTCCGAGGTCTTGGCGCAGGATTACATCCGCACCGCGCGGGCCAAGGGCCTCTCGGCGCGGCAGGTGGTCATCGGCCACGTGACGCCCAATATCCTGCTGCCGGTGCTGACCACGCTGGGAACCTCGCTCCGCTTCTCGCTGGCGGCGCTGCCGGTGGTGGAATACTTCTTCGACTGGCCGGGGGTCGGTTGGCTGCTGCTCGAGGCGATTCGGCTGGGGATGACGACCCTGGCCATCGATCTGGTGGTGGCGCTGGGGTTGTTTTTCTTGATCGTCAACCTCCTGCTCGACCTGCTGTATCCGATCCTGGACCCCAGGCTGCGCGGCGAGGCCGCCCTGCAGGTGGGCTACCAGGCCGCGAGCGTCAGCCCCCGCCAGAGCCTGGCCGGGCTGGGCCAGGCCCTGCGCGACCGCTGGCGCGACTGGCAGGATCGGCGCGACCCCGCCGCAGCGAAGAAGCCCGGTCTGCCCCCCCTGCCCGCCCCCCCGACCGTGGTCGATCAGACCCTCCCCGTCAGCGGGGCCTCCCGCATCTTCCGCAGCCTCATCCACAACCCCATCCTGCAGTTCAGCACCGTGCTGATCATAGCCTTCGCCGCCCTGGCCGTTTTTGGCGACGGGCTGACCGCCGCCAACCCCTACGAGATGCACGGCTTGATGTTGATCGACGGCAAGAGCGGCACGCCGCCGTTCCCGCCTTCGCGCGTTTTTGCCTGGGGTTCTGACCATGTCGGGCGCGATGTGCGGGCGTTGGTGCTGTCGGGCGGGCGCCAGACGCTCACCCTGGCTCTGTTCGGCATGATTGCCCGCGTCCTCTTGGGCGCGGCGCTGGGGTTGGTGGCCGGCTGGTGGCAGGGCGGGCGTTTCGACCGCCTGGTGACGGGCGTCATCGGCGTCTGGGCCGCCTTTCCCGCCACCATCTTCGCCATGATCCTGATCCAGGGGCTTGGCATCCAGCAGGGCATGTGGGTGTTCATCGTGGCCATTTGTCTGGTGGGCTGGGGCGAGGTGACGCAGTTCGTCCGCAGCCAGGTGATCAAGCTGCGGCCCGAACCCTATGTCGAGGCGGCGCGTGCGCTCGGCGCCGGAACGCCGCGCCTGCTCACGCAGCATCTCCTGCCGCATTTGCTCTCGCCATTGCTGGTGCTGGCGGTGCTGGAGATGGGGGGCGTCTTGCTGCTGTTGGCCGAACTTGGTTTCCTCAACACCTTCCTGGGCGGCGGCTTCAGGGTGGAGATCGCCGAGGCCGGCAACATGGTGCCTGTCATCGCCTATGTCTCGGATGTGCCGGAATGGGGGGCGATGCTGGCCAACATCCGCCTCTGGTGGCGCAGCTATCCCTGGATGGCCTGGTATCCGGGGCTGGCCTTCTTCCTGGCCATTTTCGCCTTCAATCTCTGGGGCGAGGGACTCCGGCGTTTTCTGAACGATAGCCGCATCAATATCTCCCGCCTGATCAACCGCTATTCGTTCGTCGCCCTGGCGGTAGCGGCGGTGGCGCTGGTGTGGTTCCTGCGGGCGGCGACGCCGATGGGGGTGTATGCCTCGTCAGCCGGGGCATTCGACGCCGAAGCCGCCCAGTCCCATGTCCAGGTGTTGGCCGGGCCAGCGATGGAAGGGCGGGAAACAGGGACGCCCGGGGCCGAGAAAGCCGCCCAGTACATCGCCCAACAGATGGAGGAAATCGGCCTCTTCCCGGCCGGCGATGACAATACCTTCCTGCAGACGGCCATCGTCTCCCGCTCACATCTGGTCGAAACGCCCCGCCTGGTCCTCCTCGATGACCAGGGCAACGTGGCCGAAGCGCTTGTCTATCGGCAAGATTTCGTCGAATCCACCGCGACTTTCCAGGTCCCCGGCCAGGGCGCCATTGTGGGGGTGGCGGTTGGCCCAGACCCCGATACGCCCGGCGCCGATCCTTATCGACTTGGCAACAGCGACTTGTTCGACAAGGTGATCGTGGTCGCCGACGCCGGGGACAAGCGCATCAACGTCAGGGCGGCGGCGGGGGTGCTGTTCGTCAGCGATGATCCGATGGTTTTCGAACGCAAAGAGTTGTTCGCCACCTTGCAGCCAGGGCGGACGAACTGGCGGCCGACCCCGCCGGTGATGTACATCACCCCGCAAACAGCCGACCGCCTGTTGGCCACCGCTGGCAGCAGCCTGGCCGAACTGCGCCAGATGGCGGCAGGCTTGGAGCGCGGGGAGGTGGCGATGACGGCAGCCGGCGTCACGGTCGATCTCGAGACCTCGGTGGTGGAGGATGAGACGCTGCAAGAAAAGTATTTCAACGTCATTGGCTTCATCCCCGGTTCGGGCGCGGCCATGCGAGACGCAGGCGGGAGCCTGGATCAGCAGGTGATCATGGTCAGCGCCTACTACGATGGCCTGGGCGTTGGCCCGGACGGGACGCTGTACCCCGGCGCCAACGACAACGCCAGCGGGGTGGCGGTCATGCTGGAGATGGCCCGCGCCCTCAAGCAAAGCCCCTACGAGCCGAAGAAGACGGTGGTTTTCGTAGCCTGGACGGGCGGCGAACGCAGCGAAGCCCTCAGCCTGATCAACGTCATGAACGCCAAGCGCGGGTTCTCCTCGTTGAAGATGGAGGCGGTGATCGAGCTAAGCGGCGTGGGGGCGGGCGACGGCCAGGCGATTGCCCTGGGCGAGGGCAGCAGCTACCGGCTGGTGAAGCTGTTTCAGCAGGCGGCGGGGCGCACCGCCGCCGCCATCACCACCCGCGGGCGCGGGCCGCACTACGACCGGCCCGCGGCCATCGCCTTTGGCGGGCGCGATGCGATGACGATGTACGTCAGTTGGGATGGCTCCGACGGCACAGCCCACACCCCGCGCGACACCTTCGCCGCTATCGACCCCGACAAGTTGCGGCAGGTGGGGGAGACGACGTTGCTGACCTTGACCGCGCTGGCGCGGGAGACGGATTATTGACCGCGGCTTCGCCGGCTGTGTAGCCCAGTTTCTTGATTTCTCATGCATATTTGCAGTACAATCGCAAATATGCATGAGGTTTGGTTGCGATGAGTGCGCCCTACATCTCCAGAAGCCTGGAGCCGGTTCTCGTACAGGCGGTGCGGGAGTTCCCCGTGGTCGTCCTGGTTGGCCCGCGGCAATCGGGCAAGACGACGCTGCTGCAGCGACTTTTTGGCGGGCAACGACTGCTCGTCTCACTGGAAACGCCCGATGTGCGCGCCGCCGCCATCGCCGACCCACGAGGCTTTCTCGATCTCTATGGGCCGCCGGTCGTTTTCGACGAAATCCAATACGCGCCAGAGCTGTTGCCCTACATCAAAGAGAGGGTGGATGCGCAGCGTGAGCGACCAGGCCAGTTCATCCTCACCGGCTCACAGAATCTGCTTTTGATGCAGCGTGTGACCGAAAGCCTGGCCGGACGCACTGCTGTGCTCAAACTCCTGCCTCTCAGCCAACGCGAGATCGCCAACGAACCCATGCGCCCGTTACCGTGGGAGCAGAGCCGCCCGTTTGCCAGCTTCGAAGCGCAGGCCAACGGTGATCTGTGGACACAGACCCTGACTGGCTTCTACCCGGAGCTTGTCAGGAGCGCAAAGCAAGGCGGGCAGCGCAGCGCCCGGCTGTGGCAGGCCAGTTATGTGCAAACCTACCTGGAACGCGATGTTCGCAATCTGCGCAACATCGGCGACCTGACTCTGTTTCAGGTCTTTCTGCGCAGCCTGGCCGCACGCAGCGCCGGTCTGCTCAACCTGAGCGATCTGGCTCGCGACGTGGGCATTGCCATCAACACGGCCAGGGACTGGCTCTCCATCCTGGAAGCCTCGTTTCAAGTTTTTTTGCTCCGCCCCTATTTCGTCAACCTGGGTAAGCGGTTGGTGAAATCGCCCAAAGTCTACTTCACCGATACCGGCCTGCTTTGCTACCTTGTTGGCCTGCAAGAGGCCGGGCATGCCGCCGCCGGCCCGATGGGTGGGGCGCTATTGGAGAACCTGGTGGTGGCCGATCTCTACAAGACCTATTTGCATCGCGGCCAAGAGCCGGCGATGTACTTTTGGCGCACGGCCGCCGGGGTCGAGGTGGATGTGATCCTGGAGACGCCTGGCGGCCTTGTTCCGATCGAGATCAAAGCTTCGGCCACGGCCCGGCCCGAAATGGCTGCTCAATTGCAGGTTTTTCGTCGTGATTTCGGCGACCGCGCCGCTGGCGGCTTCGTCCTCCATCCCGGCAAGATGATTCTGCCCCTGGGCGAAGGCGCGCTGGCCTGGCCCCTGACTGCACTTTGAGGACGCTGTGACGCTGGTCGATGCCGCCAGCGGCCTCCTTGATCTCTCCCGGGCGAATCCGCCCCTGCCAGGCCAAGCCGTCAGCAGGGGCGCCAGGAGCGCGAGGAGAAGAAAAGCAAGAGATCACAGAAA
Source organism: Caldilineales bacterium (assembly GCA_019695115.1). Taxonomy (GTDB): domain Bacteria; phylum Chloroflexota; class Anaerolineae; order J102; family J102; genus SSF26. Next base: position 18,793 of record JAIBAP010000027.1, read on the forward strand.
CCCCTCTGAGTTGTAGCCCGCCAGGGCGTAGGACCTGAGGCGCTTTTGGTTTCCTGAAAATTCGATGATACAGAATCGCAGACTTGTGGTATACTATAGCTAATCCATCTAGTGGAGGTGGATGGCCGTAGGCCATCGGGAGGGCGCCCGCAAGGGCGCTTCTCTTTTTATGGGAGGAGTCTCTTGCCGTAGCCTTCGATTCTACCGGTGCGCCCGTCGCGCAGGTACTTGCTTTGACGCAAGATGGCGCAGATCTGATCTCCAAATGTGTTGCGATCATCCACAATTAGTTGATTGTCCAGCAGCACTTCGCGCCGAGAGGGATGAGCCACGAGATCGGCAAGTTGGAGGGTTGGAGTGTCTGCGCGATATAGCCAGATTCCAGGATCACACCCGTAAGCGACAGGAAGCGCTGATTGGGGTCGTCGGCGTGCGTCATGTCGTGATTGCCGACTTCATCGACATAGATGCGATAAAGCGCCATCGTCCTAACTCCACCGCTGTTACTTATTGGCGGTCACCAGCCCAGCCAAACGCCTTCATCACCGTATCCAAATCCTTGTCCCCTCGCCCCGACACATTGACGAGCAGGATGTGATCGCGGGGCAGGGTGGGGGCCAGTTCCAGCACGTGGCCGATGGCGTGGGCGCTTTCGAGGGCGGGGATGATGCCCTCGAACTCGCACAGCGCCTTGAACCCGGCCAGCGCCTGCTCATCCGTGCAGTAGGTGTACTCTGTCCGGCCCAGGTCGCGCAGATAGGCGTGCTCTGGTCCCACCGAGGCGTAGTCCAGCCCGGCGCTGATGCTGTGCGTGAGCGCAATCTGGCCGTGCTCGTCCTGCATCACATACGAACGCGTGCCGTGCAGCACCCCCAGGCGGGAGATTTTGGGGTCGGCGAAGCGGGCGGCGTGCTCGCCCGAGGCGATGCCCCGGCCCCCGGCCTCCACGCCCAACAACCGCACCTCCTCGTCCTCCAAAAAGCCGTAGAAGATGCCGATGGAATTGGAGCCGCCGCCCACGCAGGCCACCACCGTATCGGGCAGCCGGCCGGCCCGCTCCAGCATCTGCTGGCGGGCTTCCTCGCCGATCACGCGCTGGAAATCGCGCACGAGCATGGGGTAGGGGTGCGGGCCGAGGGCCGAGCCGAGCAGGTAGTGGGTAGTCTCCACATTCGTCACCCAGTCGCGGATGGCCTCGTTGATGGCGTCCTTCAGCGTCTTGCTGCCGCTCTCGACCCCGCGCACCTCGGCCCCCAGCAACTTCATGCGGAAGACGTTGGGCGCTTGCCGGGCCATATCCACCGTGCCCATGTAGACGACGCAATCGATGCCCAGCAGGGCGCAGGCTGTGGCCGTGGCCACGCCGTGTTGCCCGGCCCCCGTCTCGGCCACCACCCGCTGCTTGCCCATGCGTTTGACCAGCAGGGCCTGGCCCATGGCGTTGTTGATCTTGTGGGCGCCGGAGTGGGCCAGGTCTTCGCGCTTGAGATAGATCTGCGCCCCGCCCAGGTGCTCGCTCAGGCGGCGGGCATGGGTGATGGGGGTGGGCCGGCCGACGAAATCGCGGAAATAGCCGTTGAGTTCGGCCCAGAAGCCGGGATCAGCACAGGCGGCGCGATAGGCTTTCTCCAACTCGGCCAGGGCCGGCATGAGCGTCTCGGGCACGAACTGGCCGCCGTAGGGGCCGAAGCGGCCGCGGGGGTCGGGGAGATTGGGGATTGGAGATTGGTTATTGGTTATTGAGTGGGGCATGAGGTCGTAGGTGGCGGGTGGCAGGTGGCAGGTGGCAAGTGGCAGAGCTTGTCCCTTCGTTTCACTCAGGGCAGGCTCTGAGTGAAACGAAGGATCGCAGGTGGTAACTGGCAACTGGTAACTGGCTCTATTCGTGCCATTCGTCCATTCGTGTCATTCGTGATGGCAGTTTTACCCGTTGATTGTTGACTGTTGATTGTTGACTGTTGATTGTTGATTGTTGCCTCTCCCTTCAATCGACATGCAGCACAGGCGGGTGGGCGAAGGCATCGGCGATGCGGATGAAATGGGTGGGGATGAGGTTGGCGGGCAGGGCGTCGGGCCGGAACCAGCGCAGCTCGGCCGTCTCCTCGTTGGCCGTGATCAGCTTGCCGCCGGCGGGACGGGCCAGGAAGTTGAGGACGGCGATCTGGGCGCGGTTGCCATCGGGATAGACGGAGCAGACATTGGGGTCGGTGTAGGCCCCCACCAGCCGGATGATCTCGATCTCCAGCCCGGTTTCCTCGCGCGCCTCGCGGCGGGCGGCGCTGGTGAAGGTGTCGCCGGCGTCTAGCCGGCCGCCGGGCAGCCCCCACCAGTCACCGTCGGTGCGTTTTTGCAGCAGCACCCGGCCTTCCTCATCGCAGATGGCGACCGAGCAGCACAAGCGGACTTCAGCGCCGATGGTGGCGTTGGGGTGGATGTCGAAGTGGAGGGTGGGCATTGGTTATTGGAGATTGGAGATTGGTTATTGCGTATTCCGTGTTGCGTGTTGCGTGTTGCGTGTTGCGTATTTCGCATGGATTCGATTCTTACGCGATACACTTCACGCATCACGTCTCACGCATCACGTTTCACGACTTTTGGCCGCAAGTACGAACGCGCGCACTGCCTCGTGGTCTTTGCGGCCAGGTTCGGTCTCGACGCCGCTGCTGACGTCCACGCCCCAGGGTTGGACGCGGGCGACGGCCTCGGCGACGTTGGCGGGGGTGAGGCCGCCGGCCAGGAGGAGGCGGTGTTGCCGGGCGAGGGCGGCGGCGATGTCCCAATCGGCCCGCTGGCCGGCGCCGCCGCGCAGTTGTGGGTGATAGCCGTCGAGCAGTAGGTCGGGGCCGTCAGCGGGGCCGAGGTCGGCGTACCATTCGGCGTCGGCCTCAGCTTCGACCAGGCTGCGCGAGCGCAGGGCCTTGAACGCCCGTCCGCCGAGTCTTTCCAACACGACAGGCGGCTCGGAACCGTGCAGTTGGGCCAGATCGAGGCCGGTTTCGGTCAGGAGGCGCTGGATGGTCTCCAGGGGTTCATCGACGAAAACGCCGATGGTGCGGTAGGTGGGGGTTGGAGATTGGAGATTGGAGATTGGGGGTTGGAGATTGGGGAGGAGGGCGGCGATGCGGGCGGGGGGGAGGTAGCGGGGGGAGTTGGGGTAGCAGATGAAGCCGAGGAGGTCGGCGCCGGCATCGAGGGCGGCCTGGGCGTCGGCCAGGGTGGTGAGGCCGCAGATTTTGACGAGGGTCATGGCCGGGGGGACGGAGATCAGAGAGCAGAGAGCAGAGAACAGAGGGCGGAATGTCACCTTGTTAGGAGGCAGGGCGGAGGAGGAAGGGGGTGGGGTTGGTGAGGATGGCGCCGAGCATAGCGCCGATCTCACGGCATTCGCTGGTAAGGCGGGAGTGGTCGGCGCTGGAGAGGTAGCCGCAGTCATGGGCCAGGTCGAGCCAGGTGTCGGTTTCGCCGTTCTCGCCATCGGCATCGGTCAGTTTGCTGATGAAGTTGGCTTCGTAGCGACGTTTGGCCCAGGCTTCGCGCAGTTGCGAGCAAGTGGAGCGGGAGGAGCGCCGGACCTGGTCGGTCAAGGCGTATTTTTCTTCGGGGGGCCAGGTTTTGCTCAGGCGAAAGATTTCCATCGCCAGGGCATAGGCCTTCTGATAGACTCGCAAGTCCTTTGCTGACTTGATTTCCATGATTCACTCTCATTACAAAGCATAGCAAAGAACAAAATAAATCACACCATTCGCGTCCCCCCGTCCTCTGCCCTCTGACCTCTGACCTCCGCCCCCTGCTCTCCGCCCTCCGATCCCCCCGACCCAAGGGTGTTTGCAGGGGGTGGGGTTCGCTGGTAGAATGGGAGGGTAGTGATTTGCTGTTCAGGAGATATGAAGATGTTTGGCTTCGATCGTATCACTTTCAACCCCACTATGCTGGGGGGAAGACCGTGCATCCGTGGTATGCGAATTTCGGTGGCGTTAGTCGTTAATTTGGTGGCGAATGGAATGTCAAATGCGGAGATCATGGATGAGTATCCAGATCTGGAGTCTGAGGACATCCACCAGGCTTTGCGCTATGCTGCCTGGGCATCTGAGGATAGGATGTACGCACCGATGGCATTGCCGGCGGACTGAGCGATATGAGATTTCTTCTCGACATGGGGCTGGCGCGCAGCACGGCGGCATTTCTGCGCGACGCCGGACACGATGCAGTCCATCTGCGCGAACTTGGTTTGCAGCGGCTTGAAGATGACGGCATCATCGACAAGGCTCGTCAGGAAAATCGTATCGTTCTGACGCATGATCTGGACTTTGGCAGGCTGGTTGCGCTGAGTCGGGCCGGGCAACCAAGCGTGATCACGTTCCGTCTGGCGGATATGCGAACTGCGAACGTCAATCGTTATCTTGACGATATCATCGAGCGTTTCTCAGAAGAGCTGGAGTTGGGTGCGCTGATGAGCGTGACAGAACAGGGTATTCGGGTGCGGCGGCTGCCGGTGAGGGCGGAGGTCAGAGGGCGGAGGTCAGAGGGCGGTCAAGGCAGAGGGTGGTGAGGGCGGAGGAGGAAGGGGGTGGGGTTGTTGAGGATGGCGCCGAGCATAGCGCCGATCTCACGGCATTCGTTGCTAAGGCCGGAGTGGTCGGCGTTGGAGAGGTAGCCGCAGTCACGGGCCAGGTCGAGCCAGGTTTCGGTTTCGCCGTTCTCGCCATCGGCAGCGGTGAGTTTGCTGAGGAAGTGGGCTTCGTAGTGGCGTTTGGGCCAGGCTTCGCGCCTTGCTGACTTGATTTCCATGATTCACGCTCGTTCCAAAGCATAGCAAAAAACAGGATGAATGACACTATCCGCCTCCCCCGCCCCCCGCCCGCTGATCTCTGCTCTCTCTGATCTCCGCCCCCCGCCCTCCGCCCTCCGCCCTCCGCCCTCTGTTCAATCGAGGGGGCTGCGAACGGCGAAGGGGCCCTTTTGGAGGACGTGGGTGTAGATCATGGTGGTTTTGACATCAGCATGGCCGAGGAGTTCCTGGACGGTGCGGATGTCCCTTCGGCTGTGCTCAGGGTGAACTCCGCCGGCTTCGAGGAGGTGGGTGGCGAAGCTGTGGCGAAAGGTGTGGGGGGTGACGTGTTTGCTGATTTTGGCGGCCAGGGCAGCCTGGCGCACGGCTTTTTGGACGCCGCTTTCGTCGAGGTGATGGCGACGGACCATGCCGGAACGGGGGTCTACGGAAAGGCGGTCGGAGGGGAAGATGTATTGCCAGATCCATTCGCGGGCGGCGTTGGGGTATTTTTCGGCCAGGGCGTAGGGGAGGTAGACGGCGCCGTGGCCGGCGGCCAGGTCGGCGTCGTGCAGTTGTTTGGCTTGCTGGAGCTGGAGGCGGAGAGGTTCGACGGTGCGGGCGGGGAGCATGGTGAGGCGGTCTTTTTCACCTTTGCCATCGCGCACGATGACCTGGTGTTGGCCGAAATCGACGTTCCTTCGTCTGGGCTCAGGACGAGCTTTGACGCGCAGGCGCAGGGCTTCGAGGAGACGAAGGCCGGCGCCGTAGAGGAGGAGGGTGACGAGTTGGTGGACGCCGCTGAGGCGGTCGATGACGGCGCGGGCTTCGTCTTTGCTGAGGACGGTGGGGAGGTGTTGGGGGGCCTGGGCGCGGGCGGATTGGATGGGGGCGTCGAGGGGACGGTCGAGGACTTCGCGGTAGAGGAAGAGGAGGGCGCTGAAAGCCTGATTCTGGGTGGAGGCGGCGACGTGCTTATCGACGGCGAGATGGGTGAGGAAGGCTTCGACCTCGGCGGCGCCCATGTCGGCGGGGTGCTTTTTGCCATGAAAGAGGATGAAGCGCTTGATCCAGTCGACGTAGGCCTCTTCGGTGCGGAAGGCGTAGTGTTTGAGGCGGAGTTTGTTCCGCACTTGATCCAGGAGTTTTACCGGTGGTGTGTCCATTTGCGTGGTGTTTGGGAAGTTGGTATACTTGATGCTGTCGTCCGGGTTGCCGGAGAAGGTGATGTGGATAGCCGGTCTGGCAACTCAAGCGTGAATCCGTTTTTCGTCCGTATGCAGGCTATTATACGGAGGAGTTCTGTGTTTGCCAACCCAGGAGGGGTGTTAGACAGATGCCGGATAATGTCTTTTGGAGGCTGGAAAAACGGATTCCCCCCAATAATAGTTGCGCGGCTTGCAATGGAGCGTATAATTCTATGTGATAAACTGGTGTTGAGTATTGTTTTGGGGTGGATGAAGTAAGTTTCGGAAAGACTTCGTGTAAATGAAGGTGGAAAAGATATGAAAATCGATGAAAATGATGATCTTGAGAAGATTAGTACTTCCACCAGAGTCCCCCCTACGAGATTTCGCTTTGTCCTTGCCCTGGGGGTAACCTTTGGGATCATGCTCAATTTGGGTTTCTTTCATCTTTTGGCTAGATTTTTTGGAACAGAATGGGAAAACGATAGAAGGCCAGTGGTCTATGGCAGGAATGCCAAAAAACTAAAGCAATTATTGCTTTCACTACAAGGCATATTCATCAAAGCGGGGCAGTTGATCAGCATTCTCAGCAATTTTCTGCCCGATTATTTTCGGAAAGAATTGGAAGAGCTGCAAGATAAAATTCCTCCGCGGCCAATAAGCGAAATTTATGAGCGTATCCATAAGGAGTTGGGCAAAGACCCAGATACGCTATTTGCAGAATTCAATAGGAAGCCGATTGCCAGTGCCTCTCTGGCGCAAGTTCATTTAGCCCGCCTCCACGATGGCCGTCAGGTTGCAGTAAAGGTCCAATACTTAGATATCGAGGCCAATACAAAAATAGATTTACAGACGATAAAACGGTTACTTTCCTTTTATGGTTTTTTTCTACGCATCAAGGGGCTTGGAAATCTACATAGCCAATTTAGCGAAATGATCAAAGAAGAATTGGATTTTCGCCTGGAAGCGGCACATATTGAGACAATTGCCGCCAATTTTGCAGGTAATCCCCACGTCTTATTCCCAAAGGTGATTCATGAATTATCGTCAGAAAGAGTGTTAACCACAGAGTTTATGCCAGGATGCAACATATCTGATCTGGAGAAATTAGCCGAACAAAATATTGACCGGCAAGTCCTCGCAGAGCGCGTCGTAACTGCCTATTGCCAGATGATTTTTCGAGATGGGATATATCATGCTGATCCTCATCCAGGAAACATTCTTGTGCAAGCAGATGGGAGTATCGTTTTCGTAGATTTTGGAGCGGTTGCCCAATTATCTGATGAGATGAAAAAGGGAATCGTCCAATTCTTTCAGGGGGTCATAAAACGTGACAATAACCAAGTTTCCGCTGCCCTACAACAAATGGGGGTTATCGCTCTGCACGAAGATACTCGCCATGTTGAGCGACTTATAGACTACATCTATGGTCGTTTTTTGAAACAGATGACGGTTGAATCATGGAATTTATCCGATATCCATGTGAGCATGCAAGACAAATTGGACATGATGGTGGATTTTTCGGAAATGGACATTTCTCTTCGAGAACTTATGGCAACTTTCCAGATACCCAAGGATTTAGTACTCTTATCACGCACCTTTCTACTGCTACTGGGTTTATGCACGTCACTCAGTCCTACCATGAACCCCATGAAGACGATCCAACCGTATCTAGAAGAGTTTGTTTTTGGCCAAGACAAGAATTGGGTCAAGCTAATCGAAACAGCGATAAAGGATATTCTAGTTTCCGCAATCACCATACCAGCAAATCTTCAGAGTTTTCTTACAAAAGCGAATCAGGGAGAGCTAGAAGTCAAGGGACTGGCTGAAAGCGTAAACCTTATCTATGCTTTAGGTCACCAATTGCTTTACGGCTTGTTCGCTATGTTTTTTGGTGGTTGTGGATATTTCGCCTATGTGAATGGAGAAGATGTGTTCTCAAAAGGGATGTTTCTTATCAGTGCCTTTTTCTTGTTATGTTTGGGATACTCTTTCCTGCGTGCTCGCAAATGGCAAAAAAAGATAAGGGCCTGATGCACCCATATTGTCATTTTCTTAGCATCCTAACCGGCAACTATAACGTGAGCTTAAGGACAAAAACCACCCATTGATGAGTTGGTATTCTGATGAACACAAAAATACCAAAAGCCGCCCAACCTCTGCTTGCACACCGACTTGGCTGGATTCTGCCGGTTAATTTGAACTATCAGCGCCCCGAGGTTGGTTCTGATCCCAAAAAGTAATCTCATCCCGCCGCCAAGCCGGTGAAGCAGGGCGTTAGGCGATCGTGTCGGCGGGCGGAGTACGGGAGTTGGCTCGATTGCGCCCGTGCGGTCAAGCAGCGTCACAGCGGGCGAGAGTGCGCAGGTCACGTCTGCTGCGTCCTGGTGGACAAAACTGGGAGAAGCGGGCAGCCTCACGGCAGCGGCGCCTAACATCAGGTGCAGCCGACCGGGGATGAGCTGGGCGGTTTGTACGTGGAATGCGCCCGGCGGCTGACCTCGGCGTTGGGCGCACGCAAATCAACCATTCTGGGTCAGCCAAACGCGGATACTTTCAGGGCAAGCGTTGGGCAGGTTGTGGCACATGAAAACACAAAAATCGCCCTGCTAGATTGTTGCCAAAAAGCACACACAGGCGTATACTGAAGGCGTGAAATACTTTGCATGGAACGCCGAGAAAAACGAATGGCTCAAACAAACGCGTGGCATTGCGTTTGAAGAAGTGGTGTTCCACATTGAAAACGGTGATTTGTTGGATGTTGTAGTGCATTCGAATCCGGAGAAATACCCTAACCAGCAAATCTTTGTCATCCAGATTGAGCAGTACGTTTATCTTGTACCGTTTGTCGAATCCGATACTGAATTATTTCTCAAGACCGTGATTCCCAGCCGTAAAGCCACCCGTCACTATTTGAAGGTAGATTTCGATGAGCAAAACGACCTTGACTAAAGACGAGCGCGAATTGCTCGATTCGTATGAGCAAGGCGAATGGCATTCAACGGTCAAACGTAAGACTGACCTTACCAAGTACCGTGAAATTGCCCGCGCCACGTTCCGCAAAGATAAACGGGTAAATATTCGAATTTCAGAAAAAGATTTGGTGGGGATTCAAAAACGGGCATTAGCCGAAGGTATTCCCTATCAAACTCTGATGTCAAGCATTTTGCATAAGTACTTAGCAGGCACGCTTACCGAAAAAGCCTAAGCCCAGTCATGTGCGCCCAACCCGGGTCAAGCCGACTGGCGCTTCGCGCCGACCAACCGTGCCCTTGTCGCACAGTTTCTGGTTTTTCAACTGAGTCGCCCTAGCGAAGTACGCGCCAGCGGCTTACACGTATCGTTAGGCGGTCGTGTCGGCGGGCGGAGTGCGGGAGTTGGCTCGATGGCGCCCGTGCGGTCAAGCAGCGCCACGGCGGGCGAGAGTGCGCAGGTGACGTCTGCTGCGTCCTGGTGGACAAAACCGGGAGGAGCGGGCGGTGGCCACGGCAGCAGCGCCTAACATCAGGTGCAGCCGACCGGGGGTGAGCTGGGCGGTTTGTACGTGGAATGCGCCCGGCGGCTGACCTCGGCGTTAGGCACGCTGGCGGAACGTTATTGGTTCACCACCAGAACAATGGAGATTCTGACGTGAGCAACTTGCGGACATGGATTTCGCGCCATCGCCTGGCTTGGGGCTTGATAGTCGTCGTCCTCTTTGCGTTGCTGCGTGCAGCGCAAACTCTGGCTTGGCGGCAAGGTTTTGGCGCGCTGGATTTTCCAACCAGTTGGCCCTTTACGGTGTTTCTGCTCCTCTGGTTTGTCATCCTCGCCGTGGTCTTGGTCGGTGGCGGCTTGGTGTGGCTGCCGTGCGTGACGTGGGTGCAGTTGGGTTGGCGCCGATCAGGTTTGCTCAAAGCGATCGGGTGGGGCGTGCTGGGGTTTGTCCTGCTCTACCTCAACGTCATCGTCTGGGCGGTGTTCAAAGGCGCCACGGCCCAGCCCGCCCTATTGGCCCCCAGTCCGTGGCGTTTGGCATTGGTAGTCTTCTTTGCCTTTGGCATCGCGGCCTGGGTGGAGGAAAACCTGTATCGGGGCTATCTCCAACCGTTGTTGGTTGGTCGTTTTGGTTTGCCGGTGGCGGTGGTCGTGCAGGCCGCGCTTTTTGCACTTGCGCATCTGGGCTACTATCGGCAGGCGCTCGATTTCGGTATGGCCTTCGTCGCCGGTCTGATCTTGGGTTGGTTGCGCAAGCGCGACGGGAGTCTCGTCGCACCCTATGTGGCGCATGGGTTGTTTTGGCTCATGGCCGCATTCATGGCTGTGGCTGCGTGAGGCTCGCCCACGCTGTGCGGTAGGGCCGTGGGTCGTCAGCACGGTTCGCCGTTGTGGGCGGCGCTCGTCGTTTTGGTGGTTTAGTGCTTGGGCCTTGCCTAACACTGGTTCCAGTTGACGGCTGCGCCGGTCAGGTCAGGGGTCGCGGGAGGCTCGCCAGGCGCAGGCGCAGCTTACGCGGGCCGTTAGGCATCCAAGCGGAAGGACGTGGGTCAACCAGCGGGATAACCCACGGCCTACCCTTTTCACCGACAGAACACCATCATATAGCCAGATAGCCAGTGGTAATTGCCGTTCAAGGTGCTACTTCGTCATTCTTCTGCTTGCATAAACGTATCCTTTGGGATACAATTACGCCATGATCGAAATTCGTCAGACCGAAGTCTACGCCGCTTGGTTCGCCAATCTGCGCGATCGCCAAGCCCGCGCCCGCATTGATGTGCGCATCCGCCGGCTTTCGTTGGGCAATCCTGGCGACGTGCGGCCGGTAGGCGGTGGAGTCTCGGAGTTGCGGATTGATTATGGGCCTGGTTATCGGGTGTACTTTCTCCAACGCGGCGCGACATTGGTGATCTTATTGGCAGGCGGCGACAAGCGGACGCAAGATCAGGATATTCAGACCGCGTTGGAACTGGCACGAGCTGTATAGGTGAAAAGCATGGAACACAAAAAGATTATCACTCATGCTTGGGACGTAACCGAGCATCTCGAAACCGAAGCGGACATGGCTGCCTATCTGGACGCGGCCTTGGAAGATGGCGATGCGGCTTTGGTAGTGGCTGCGCTCGGCGACATCGCGCGCGCCAAAGGCATGTCACAAATCGCTCGCGACGCGGGGTTGGGCCGCGAGAGCTTGTACAAGGCGCTCTCCGCAACGGGCAATCCGGAGTTTGGCACGATTCTCAAGGTCGTACAGGCACTCGGGTTACAGTTTCATGTGCAGGTGGCAGATACTCAAAGGGCAGGCGCTTGAAACATCTGTGGTTTTTGTTCAGCACGGCTCGCCGTCATGGGCAACGTTCGGCGTTGGGCGGGTTTGGGGCTTCGGCCTGGCTTCGGCCTGGCCTAACACTGGTTGCAGTTGACGGCTGCGCCGGTCAGGTCAGGGTCAACGGGAGGCTCGCCAGGCGCAGCCGCAACTGAACATCGCCGTTAGGCTCTCCCATGCAGCTTGCGCCGTTCACAGCCGTATCCTTTCCAGCTATGCGCGTCGCGGCTACTTCAGATTTGACAAACACGAGACTCCGACGTATCTTCTATGTAGATACTAAGACAAGGAGAAACGGATGGAAACTCGTGTGCAGCGTTGGGGTAACAGTCTCGCCGTGCGGATTCCCAAGCCACTGGCGGATGAAGTCGGCCTGAAAGACAACTCGCCCGTTCAGATTTCACTGCATGATCAGCAGTTGGTGGTCGTGCCGGTGCTCAAACCTGCCTTCAGCCTGGAGGCGCTACTCACCCAAGTCACCGAAAGCAACCGACATGCCGAAATGCTGACCGGCCCGGCCGTTGGGGGTGAAGCGTGGTAGAGCCATCGTCATACGTGCCACGTCGTGGCGATGTCGTGTGGCTCACCTTCAATCCGCAGGCGGGCCATGAGCAGGCGGGACGACGCCCGGCTGTGGTGCTGTCTCCGCTCTCCTATAATGCCAAAGTTGGTTTGGCGCTCTTGTGTCCGATCACCAGTGCGGTCAAGGGGTATCCGTTCGAGGTGACGATTCCGAACGGCTTACCCGCAAGCGGTGTGATTCTGGCGGATCAAGTCAAGAGCCTGGACTGGCAGGCCAGGGATGTAGAGTTCATCTGCGCTTTGCCAGCGGCGGTTACGCATGAAACTCTGCAGAAGGTTGGGCTGCTTTTGGCAGAATAGCTTTGCCGCTTGGTCTGTTGATCAGACCGCGGTCGTCGGCGCGGTTCGCCATCGCAGGTGGTAGGTCTCGTTTTGTTGGTCTGGTGCATGGGCGGGGCCTAACAACGGGTTCCAGCGGACGGGCCGCGCTGCCCGTTGTGAGCGGTCAGGGGTAACCGGCCCGCCGCTGAACCCTGGCCGTTAGGCCGCGGCGGACACTACTCGCGCGGTGTTTCCGCCAATACTCAGAACGCGCGTAACAACCATCACGGAGGTAATTGCGATATCCCAGGTTCGTGGAGTCCTTCTGTCCGGTCGTTTCCGTTCGCAGCATGATCTGAACGATATGAGTCCTGATGGCCAGCGAAACACGCTGATCACCGAATTGGTCGGCCGTACCAATCAGCCCGTGGGTCATTATCAGGCGATGGACGATGCGACGCTTGCGGGCGCTGGGGCAGTTCTCGTATTCCTTCGGGAGGCGGGGATCCGTGACGACGCAGCGATCCGGTCGATGAGCGACGATGATCTGTGCAACATCGCGATCGTCGAAGTCGCAGCGCAACCGAACGTCGCGATTGACTTTCCTGGTCCCGGCGCTCTGTTGCAAGGAAGGACGAATCTTGCCATAATGGGCTTCGTGCTTGGCACCTTCGAAGGGCAAATTCTCAAATAAGCGGGGGCGTGGCCGAGTTACCGCTGGCCACGAGCAAGAGGCCGAACAAGTAGCTCAAGCTGACCGCCGCCCTCATAGCTTAATGGGAGTTCGTTGCCACTGGGGCGGCGGCAGCTGAGCCGGGCTGGAGCGCCCGTTAGGCGCGCCAATGTAACAAGCGTCGTTTGGCAGCGCACAAACCGAAACAATTCTCCTCAATCAACATCTTTCCGCTTGCAGACGATAGCAGAATGTGCTATCATCAAGCCATGAATAAACGTCAGCGCGAAACCCTGGACAAGATCTTCCAAACGCCTGTGCCCGCCTCGCTGGAATGGCGCGATATCGAGGCGCTCTTTCTGGCGGTTGGCGCACGCATGGTGGAAGGCAGCGGCTCACGGGTGCGTTTCGAGTTGAATGGTGTGGTAGCGACGTTCCATCGACCCCACCCGGAGAAAGAGGCGAAACCGTACCAGGTGCGCGACGCGCGGCGGTTCTTAGAGCAAGCAGGGGTCAAACCATGAACACGATGACTTACAAAGGATATGCAGCTCGTATCGAATACAGCGATGAAGATCAATGCTTCATCGGCCATGTCGCCGGCATCAATGACGTGGTCGGTTTTCACGGCGAGTCGGTCGCCGAATTACGCACGGCGTTTGAGGAAGCGGTCGAGGACTATCTCACCACCTGCGAGAAGCTGAATCGCGCGCCGCAGAAACCCTATTCTGGCAGGCTCATGCTGCGCGTCTCGCCCGAAATACACGCTGCGGTCGCTGCGGCCGCGCAAGTCAGCGGTAAAAGCATTAATCAGTGGGCTGCTGATGCCTTCACCCGCGCCGTGCACGCCTAACGGACGAAACGGTCACCGCGGTTCGCCGCTATCCATAGCAAGTCTCGTTGCGCGGGTCTGGTGCTTGGGCAGCGGCCTAACATTGCTTCCAGGTGACGGCTGCACCGGGAGCCGCTCGCCGGATTGGCGGTTGTGTCAGTGCAGCCGCACCTGAACCCGGCCGTTAGGCAGCGGCCGAAAACTTCTTGTCGTCCCGTCATGACCTCTCAAATGGGCATCCTCAAGTTGACCCTTGCAGAATTCTGACTATAATTCTGGGCCGTGCCATATACCCACGGATTTGAGTTGAGCTTTGCGCCTGAAGTCATCGAGCATCTTGACGTCATCGAGCGCAAGTATCATCCACTCATCCAAAAGACTTTGGACGAGCAGTTGGGGTATGAACGCGACCGCAGGACGCGAAACCGCAAACCGGTTGAGCAGCCTGCCCCGTTCGCGGCAACTTGGGAACTGCGGTTTGGCCCAGGCAACCGCATTCGCGTTTTTTATGATGTGGATCGCGAGGAGCACACCGTGTGGATTCTGGCCATCGGCATCAAGGAGCGCGAACGGTTGTTCATCAGTGGAGAGGAATTCAAGTTATGAGAATCGCCCCTTTGGCAGAAGTCAAAGCGCAACTTAGCGCCTATATCGAGCAGTGCCAAACGCAAGGACCGATCGTCATCACCCGCAATGGCAAAGCCGTCGCAGTGTTGCTGGCGCCCGCCGACGATGACGATCTGGAAGGGTTACTACTGGCCCGGTCGCCGCGCTTTCAAAGCCTGCTGGCGCGCTCGCGCGAAAGCATCAAGCAGGGCAAAGGCTTGTCAGGCGAGGACTTCTGGAAGGCAGTCGCCGAACGCACGCCAGAGAAGGCCAAAGCGCCCCCAACGACGTCATCGTCCGCCTGAGAGTTTGTGATTGCGGCCAGCCCCACAATTCGCCGTCACGGGTGGCGAGGCTCGTTTTTGCCGGTCTGGTGTTTGGGCCTGGCAACACTGCTTTCTCAGAAAGCATCCCTGCCCCCACCCGCGCCAGCTGCAGAAAACCCGCACTACTACGCCCATTTCTAGAGTCACAAAGCTCCACTCACCCCACTTTTCGGGCAACTGACCTGCGCCCCCATGCGTCCAGCCCCCCGGTTTCTCCCGTCCAAAATGGGTAGCGCACCGTCCCAAGGACTTGCTCGATATCCGTACGCTCATCGAAACGGGCGCATCTGGATGTTTCACGCATCCGGCGCTGGGTGAAGGAATTTGGCAAGGCGCTGGACAGGCCGGAGATGTGGAAGGATATTGCACCCTGGTTTGTGAATAAAGTGTAGAGCACTGCGAGACAACGAGCGGCTTGCGCGGCGCCGGTCGCTGGGCGTCGTCCCTATACAACTAACGCCTCCGCCCCTACCAGCCGCAGGCCCTCAGCTGCGGCGCGGGCGAGCAGGGCGGGGGTGAAGCCTGATTTGGCGAAGATGGCATACGAGACGGCCGGCCAGCGGCCATCAGGATCGACGAGACGCGTTTTGCTCTGCAAGTCTTCGAGCACATCGATCCCAACCGGGTTGATCGACCATTTGCACTCGCCCAGCAGCAGAGCGCCATCGGCATCGCTGACTGCAACCACATCCACCTCGGCCGCCCGATCCCACCACGAGCCGACCCGTTCCGGCAGGAAAGCGAGCTGCCCCGACCGCGCCAGGCGCGCGACATGGGCTTGGGCCGCTTCTTCAAAAGCGTAGCCAACGAATTGGTCGAAGGTGGGCTGCACACGTTGCGCCAGAACGGCGTCGTCCAGCCCCAGGTCGAGCGAACCTTGGTGAGGATGAACATAGCGAAACCAGAAGCGCAAGAAGGCGTCGGTGATGCGATAGAGGCCGCGCTTGCTCTTGTCGGGCCGGGTCTCGGTGGCGGGCACGACGCGTCGCACCAGCCGCAGTTCCTGCAAGATGTCCAGGTAGCGGGCTGTCGTCGCCGCGTCTCCCACCCCGGCTGCCTGGCTGATCTCGTTTAGCCGCGTCGAGCCGTGAGCGATGGCGCGTAAGATCGAGAAGTAGTTGCGCGGCTCGCGCAGTTCTTCCATCAACAGGAACTGTGGCTCCCGCCGGAGCGATCCCTGCTTATCCAGAATGTGGGCGCGGATGTTGGCGAAGATATCGAGCTGATCCGAGAATGCCGTCAGATAATAGGGCATCCCGCCCAACACCGCCCAGGCCTCGATCTGCTGGATGGGTGTGTAGGCGGGGAAGAAGGCGGCAGCGGCGGGAAGCTCCATCGCCTGCAACAGGTAGCTGCCTGTGCGCCGGCCATAGAGCGGCGCCTGGTAGCCCAGTATCTCGCGCTCCATCATGCCTACATACGAACCGCACAGGATCAGAAAGACCTGGCTGGAGCGCAGCGCCTCGTCCCAAACCTTCTGCAACACCGACGGAATGGCTTTATTGCCGCCGATCAAGTAGGTGAATTCGTCCAGCACCACGATGGGGCGGCCCGGCAACTCTGCCAGGGCGCGGAAAGCCGCCTCCCACGAGGGGAAGGTGAAGCCGGCGGGCGTCTCGGTATGGGTGAAGCGCCAGATCTCCTGGGAGAAGGAAGCGAGCTGGTCGCGATCCGAGCTAAGGGTGGCGATGAAGAAGATGTGCGGTTTCCCGGCGCAGAAATAGCGCAGAAGCTCGGTCTTGCCCACCCGCCGCCGCCCGTAAAGGACGAACAACTCGCTGCGCCCCGAGCGATGGTGCGCTTCCAGGTTGGCCAATTCGGTTGTGCGGTCGATGAACATGGCGTCGCCCTCCCTGAGTCCAACAAAGAATACGAATCGTGATTATTATAATCGCGATTCGTATTCTTGCGCCAGGATTGGATAGGGCAGGTGCGACGCACTTTGGAAGTGCGTCGCACCTGACCCTGCCGGCCTGCCAGGGAGAGGCATTGCTCATCCTCTGGAATGCTGGTAGAATACAGACCTTCAATCTGGCGAGAGGCCTCGAACGATGATTCTTAGCGACCTTCTACTCGATATTTACGCGCTCGAAGACGAGATGCGCGCCTATGAGCGCAAATATGGCGTCCTATCCGAGACGTTCTACGAAGCGTACAGTGCAGGCGAAGAGCCGCCCGACGCCGCCTGGGTGCGGGATTGGACGGCCTGGGCCAGCGCCTACAAGCTATGGCTGCGCCGTCGCCAGCAATATCAGGCGGCGCTGAAGGCTTTGCGCGCCAAGACCCAAACGATCTCAGATGGGCGGCTGATTGTGTCGAGGAAGTCAGCGTCCCAATGGCTGCGATTGGGCCAGCAGGGTAGAAATCAAAACCTGTTTTTTTACCCAGAGGCTTGATGCGATGAGTCACGCCCTCACCCGTGAAATGATCGAAGCCTGGCAGACGGGCTGGCAAGCTGTGGCCGAGATCGAAGCCGCCGAACGCCGAGCCGAGACCATGGCCGACCGCTGGCAAGAATTGAATATGCTCTACGAATTCGCGTTGGAGATGGGTCTGATCGAAAGAGATCGAGCGCGCCGGAGCGAGAGCGAATTGACAGTCTATAAACGATGGGGGAGGTTGAAGGAAAATTGACCAACCCAATCCGCCTGCCCACGCCCGAGGATCTGATCATCCTGAAGGCGGTAGCGCACCGTCCCAAGGACTTACTTGATATCCGTACGCTCATCGAAACACATCCGCATCTGGATGTTTCGCGCATCCGGCGCTGGGTGAAGGAATTTGGCAAGGCGTTGGACAGGCCGGAGCTGTGGAAGGACATTGCACCCTGGTTTGTGAATAAGGTGTAGAGCACTGCGGAGCAACGAGCGGCTTGCACGGCGCCGGTCGCTGGGCGTCGTCCCTGCGAGTCAAGCAAACTCCAACACCGGAACTGACAGTCGCGGCGCTGTCTGCGGCGGCGCCTGCATCAGCCGTTCCATCTCGCGCACCACTGCTGCCGAAAAATAGCGTTCTCCGCAGCGGGAACACACCCGCGCGGGGACATGTTCGAAGATGATGTGCTGGCCCAGCCGATGCCGATAGACGGTAACGTGCTTTTCGGCGGCTCCTAGAGGGGTGTGACAGTATTCGCAGAAATCGCTTGAGTTGTTTTCATCCATTTCGGCGAGGGCAAGGGTCGAGTATTCGTAGCGGCCCAAGCGAACCGCCCGACGAATCGATGCCTTGCTCATACGACTTGGCCGATGTTCATGGGTGGCAACTCCGTCGCTCTGACGTGGTATTACGCACGATGGACGCAATTATGGCATAGTGCTTGCGTTCAGCCAAGTGCGGGCGCGGAGCATTGGCGATTGGCGGTGGTAGGAAGTGCGTCGCACTCGAGATAACCTGACTTCAGCAGGTTTGCGTTGCATAAGCAGCTCAGGACCATTTCACTGGGTAGTCACTACGCTGGAATACGTCCTGAACCACGTTTTTCACTCGTGCCACCACACGTTCGACAATTCCATCCACCTTTCCCGTCACATGCTGGACACCAAGTACTTCCTGATCCTGAACAGCGGGCACAGCGAGCATAAATGGGTGGCTTTTCAACCAACATGACTCCGTTGCCTGTGCCATTGCACAAGGTACAACGCACGTCGCCAGAACCGCCGCATGGACCGCAACGGCTGCCACCCGCTCCATTACATGTTGGGCATATTCTTGTAATAGCCATTATGTGCATCCTTGTGTGTCGTTATTGATGATTGAATACATAAGACTCATGAATTTTCATCGCTTTATGTCTATATTAAATAATGTTCGTGGAAACTACACGAATTACTAGATCGACCAAAACTCTAGCATAGATTCGAAGTGTTGGAAAATATTGAATAATACTTACTATCTTAGGAGAACCGAAGTAGTAAGATTTAATAAACAGTCTTCCGAAATAGTTGGGCATTAAGCTTTGATCCCGCCATAATTGTAACATCGAGACTTGGGGTGAATTGTAGCCATAGAGTTCTGTAGCGATGAAGCATGGCCCTGTCCAGTTTCCAAATTTAGCCGCGCTTATTGTGGTTCCGCAGTTGGGGCACTGCACTGATCTGATTTCGGACTTGCATGACTGGCAGACAACATGATCATTCCCGTTTTGATCCATCAGTGTCTGCCAGTTGTTGTTACGACAGTTTGGGCATGCTGTGAGATGTACCTGTCTTCCACAACCAGCGCCTGGACAAGTTACTGAGGTTTTGATTCCCATTCTATTGGCTCCTTTGTGAGTTGATTTTGAAGGTCAACCTGTCCGCATTCATTTTCTCCCTCTTCATTTGGAATTGCTGCCCTTCTGCCTGGCAGCAAGCGCCAGCCCAAGCGCCGCCCCGGCTACTTCGGCGCCAGTGGCTTCTTGTCTGACAACGGTTCGTTCTTCGCCAAAGAAACTGGTTTCGTTTTTGACGACGTACTTCGGCATTTTGCACGCTCCTTCACTGTCTGCGGGATAGGACTAGCCAAATGCGACACGCCCGGAGCCGCTGTGGTTCAAGCCACCGTAGCTGATGTGTCGCACCTGAATGGGTTCGACTGCTCCCCTCACACACTCGCCCCGACTCTCCATCCCCCACAGCCCCGCTATGAACAAAGATTCAACAAGCGGCAAGAAGTCAACACTTTTGGTTAACTCTTGCTTCGTATAGTTAACAGGGGGGGGGGGGTAAGACACCATTTTTCTCATTCGAGCGTATATGTAACACCATGCCAACCGATGGCTGCACCTGTTTGTTGCTCGAGGCGCGTGTCGCCGGAGGTGAATGGAAATCTATCACAGGCGGAATGGGGCGTCAAATTGTGCCATCAGGTGTCTCTCATGTGCGACGCACTTTGCAAGTGCGTCGCACATGCAATCGCAACCTGCTCTCAGCAGGTTGTGCGCACTACCCGCCTGCGGGTTTCAACCCCAGGCGGGGCCGCGGAGTGGCGCGGGGTCAGAAAGTAATCCGATCAGCGCGATGTATTTATCCTCCAATTGTCAGCAACAACACACAAACAACCATGATAAGGGAGAAAACTAAGAACGCCACACCAAATGACAATATAAGCCCACAACATGCGCCTTCCTGCTCACTCATCGCTCATTCTCCTGTTATGACGATCGATCTGTCTCAATCCCACCTTCTCACCCCCTCGCTGATCCACCCCCGCATCAGCGCTGGCCGATTCTGTTCGGTGGTGCGGTGCCCCCGCCGGTAGTCCTTGTACACATAGTCGAGATCATCCGCTCGCCAGTGCACTTGGACGACCTCGATGGGGATTTCGCCCAGACTGTTGTGAGGGCCGCTCACTCGCGCATCGAACTTGATCTGGTAGCCCTGCACGCAGACCTTATCGCCGGAGCGGAGGGAGTTGAATTCAGCGTCGGTCATGGGCTTTCACCGCTTTTCCTGCTTCCATTGCTCGAAAACTTCATCGGCGATCTGCTTCGTCTCGGCCGACATCTGCCAACCGATTTCCTCTGCCCGGCGCTCGGCATCGTCGCGCACGTCCATCACCTTCCATGCGGCTTCTTCGGCCTGGTGGCGCCTCTCCGGAAACAACGCGCCGACAATCGGGCTGTAATTAGCCCTGGCAGTGTTCAGCGCCCGGCTTGCGATCTCCGCTTCTTGCCGTGCTCGCAGGTATTCCTTGGCTTGTTCCATTTCGTCCATTTCGGTTCGCCTCTCCGTCCTTACGCCAACGGTTCGTAAGTTCTGAGAACATCCTGATAACCATTGTCTCGCGCCCAGGCGTCGAGACGTCGTCTGGCCTCGGTGACAGCGCCATGTCCACCGGGCAATGCCTTCAGTTGGTTCACAATCTCGCGCACAGCCTTGCGCCGCTGCTTGCGCGTCTCGTCCAGTTCATCGCACATCGCGCTGTATGCTCGCCGATCGACCGTCAAGCTCGATGTTCGAGGGTGCAAGCAATCTTCATACTGTTGGCATGCCCGGACGAAGTCCTGCATCGCGTCTTCGAGTTCCCATTGCAGGCTGGCGACACTCATCGATGCCTCCTGTCATGGCGACCTACAAGTCGCCGTACGAATCCTGATTCGAGCGCGCCGGGACACCGGAGACATCCAGTCCGCGGCGCTGCGCTTCTTTGACCAACGATTGCAGACGGCGGGCGTCTTTCTCGTACTCGGCGATCTCGTCCTGTCTGGTTTGTGCATCCACCGCCGGGCCGCCCAGGAGCCTGCCTAACACACCCTGGTTACGCTCCATCTGTTGGCTTTCCGCGATCTGCTTGGCGTCGTAGTCAACATCCCATCTCGCATTGGCGATCGCTACCTTCAAATCTCGATCGGAAAGACTGCTCGGTTGACTCATGATTGAACCTCCATGAAATTCTGAAGTGCAGGAATGACCTCGGAGACTACTTATACACCCTCCCCACCACCCGATACCGCGACGAACCACAGCGCGGGCAGGCGCGACCGCCATTGCTGCCGGGGCAACGCCAACAAAAAGAGGTATGGCAGTTGTCGCACTGATAGACTTCCATGTGCGAAGCCCCCCAACCTTCGGGCTTGCTGCCGCAGTTCGGACAACTTTGATAGGTTGACATCGGGCCTCCAGGATGAAACAGGAAGAGGACAGCAGGTTCGTCGATGATGCTAATCGTTGATCAAAGGAACGAACGATGCTAGGGGGAAAACCCCTCAGTTTCGGTCCGCCGGCAGCCATCCCTGCACCGTCGCGCCCCCCTCCGGCCCTGATGTCACCGCCAACTCGCCGCCAAGCGAAGTGATGCGGTCTTGCATCGAACGCAGACCGAAATGCCCCTCTGCCTCGGCCTGCGCCCGCTCCGCCTCGGTGAAGCCGCTGCCGTCGTCTCTGACCGAGAACGTCACCCGCCCATCTTCGCCCTGCACCACGACCCACACCCGGCTGGCCCCTTTGGCGTGGGCCTCGGCGTTGTCGAGCGCCTGCTGGATCACCCGGAATAACGCATGGCGGGCCTCCGGCGATAGTCCATCGTCCACATCCGGCGCGATATCGGCTTCCACCACCCACTCTGTGCGCGCCCGAAAGCGGTCCAGCAGATTCTGCAGCGGTTCTGCCAGTTCGTTGTCCAGTTGGATCGGCGCCAGCGCCCCACGGATCTGGCGCACGGTTCGCGCCGCCTCCTCGCTATCGGCAATACAGCGCTGCAACAGCGCCTCGGCTCGTTCGGGCTGGCTGCGAACATCGCGGCGGCTGACCTCCAGAAAGAACGGCAACCGGCCCAGGAATTGTTGGACGGTGTCGTGCAACTCTTGCGCCAATTTGAAGCGATCACGCTCCTGCGCCTCGGTCATCCGCCGGGGCACCTCGCGCAGGTGCTCGATCTGTTGGGCGGTCAGCAGGAACAGCGCCGCCTGCTGGCCGATCAGCTCGACGATCTCGAGATCGCGGGCATGGAAGATTTCCTCGTCCACCCGTTTCCCCAATGCCAACAGACCAAGCCATGTTTCCTGAGTCGCATCGGCGGCGCCTGGCGCCCGCAGTGGCGCCACCGCTTCGAAGCCGCAGGCTTGTAGCGGGCGCAGCCAGGCGGCAACCGGGCTGGCGTCGAGGCCGATGACGGCAGGATGCACCAGAAGCTCATCGGCTGGCGGCGACAACACCTCTGGCAGGCCGTCTTTGGGCAAGCCAGCTTCGGCGGCCAGGTGCAGTGGCGTCGCGCCTGGCTGCCGCAGCCAGAGACCAACCTGATCCAGTTGCAGCGTCGAGGCCAGGGTCGCCACGATGTCATCGGGCAGGGTGGCCAGGTCGAGACGGTGGATCATCTCCTGCCCGAATTGCCGCACGGCGCCATAACTGCTGCTCTCCCATCGAAACAGCCGGCCGAACCAGCGCGGGAGAAAGACTCCGGCCGTGCTGGCGGCGAATACGACCGCCAGGATCGGCACGAACGGCGGCACAGAGGACGAAAGCGCCAGACCCGGCGCAACTGCCCCGACTCCACCCGTCGGCGCGGTTTGGCGCACCAGCCAATCGCCGATGCTGGCCAGCAGCGCACTGACCGATAGCAACAATATCAACACGAATACTGGGTGCGTACCTCTGAACGCCTGATAGCGCAGGATGACGAAGGCAAACGCCAACGGAATGGCGAGATAGAGATAGCGCAGATCCAGTCCGCCGCAGCAATAGGTCGAGCCTGGGAGAGTCAACCCAGCCCGAAAGCTGATAGCAATCATTGGTAAGGCAATAGCAAAACCCACCAGAATGCCAAAGATATGCTTCCGCACACGCGGCGGGGTGTGGTTTTGAATTAGTACCCGCGCCAAACGTAACAAAACATAGGCAAAAGCAATGATCCCACCGATCAGAGCCATTGCGTAGGCCACCTTGTCCAATCGACCAGAAAAGGGTGTCCAACCCACCAGCCACAATGAGATTCGGGATCCCCACCACATGAGCGACGACAACAATGCCAGCGCATAACCTATCTGGAGGGGAATGCGATGCAAGGTTACCCGGCTGCGCTCCGGGTCGGGCGTTGTGAGCATGATTGTCGCGTGAATGGCTAATGGACAGAGGAACCCGGCACTCAGTCCTAGCATTTTCGGGAACCACAAGAAATGACTGAAATGGGTAGTGTCCGCAAATAGACTGTGCCGCCAACTCATAATCATGGTTGCTGCCAATGAGCCAATGAGGGCATAAGCACGGTTAAGTGGCTCAGTGGGGCGTAGGCGGTAGATCATCAATGCCAATAGCCAGAAGCTAAACCCGATGATCAGATCAGGCAGCTTTATCTCGAAGAAATGCCGCGCCGTGAAGATGAGGATGGGCACACTCGCCTGGACGCGCATGCCGCGTCGATCAGCTATGATCTCGACTGAAGGTTTCGCGTCGGCGAGGGCCGTCTGGTAGATGCGCTCCTGATCGAGCAGATCGCCCTGCCCATTGACAGTGATCAACGTATCGCGCTGCGTTAAGCCACCGTTATTAACTCCCGACCACCATGGCGGAGTCGCTTCATCAATCTGCCACGTATTGACTCCTAGGTTGTGCATTAGCATATAGCCCCCAAAAGGCCGGCCGATGTCGTGCCACAAGTTCACCGCGCCGGCGATGTCGGCCCAGAGGGTCAGCGCCAGCAGCGCCGGCAGCCAATAGCGGCGCCACAACGCCTTCAAGCGGGCGAAACCGGTCATTGGGACGGCATTCACGCCCTCTGACCTCGCAGATCGCAGATCATAAGCGCTTTGGCCAGCAGCACCGCCCGGCGCAGGTGGCGGGGCGCATCACTCAGTCCCAACTTGTTGTAGATACGACTGATATAGTTCTCTACGGTCTTCAGCTCAAGGACGAGCGATTGGGCGATGCCTTCGTTGCTGTGCGCTGCCGCCAGCCGCCTTGCCACTTCGTGTTCGCGCTGGGTAAGCTCGTGTAGCAGGGCGATGACCGTCTCGACATAGTGCAACTCTTCCGGCGTCAGATGGCGGAGAATCTGCTCGGCCAAGGCATGGGTGTTCGTCACCTCGTCATCGATGATCACTCCGCCGGCCATGACGGCGTGTAAAGCCTCCAACAACGCCGCCGGCCGGCAACCCTTGAGCTTGTAGGCGACGCCCCGGCAGCCGTCCCCGATCATCTCCCGGATTTCGCCGCCGCGATCCTCATAAGCCGAAAAGAGCACGACGCCAAAAGCCGGATCTGCCGCCTTGATCTGTCTGACCAACCGGATGCCCTGGCTGTGATTCAGTTGGACTTTGTGGCCGGAGGCGGCGGGGATGGCGATATCGATGACGGCCGCAGCGAAAGGTGGAGCGGCTGTGCCTGCCGCGGCGAACATCTGCCAGGCAGTGGCGGCGTCGCCGGCTTCGCGGGCGGCAAAGCCCTCTTGTTCAAGATAGAGACGCACGCCTTCACGGTTGAAGGCGTCGTCATCGACCAGGAGAATGGTGGGGGGAGAGGAGGGGGAAGGACTCATCGTTCGTGGAAGTCAGTGAGGAAAGGTGCGACGCACTTTGCAAGTGCGTCGCACCCGAACGAAAACGCCCGCGCATCAACACGGATGGCGCGGGCGAGAGGGTTGGCGTGTGTCGTTGTCTTCGTCTGGCTTCCGATTGGCGAGAGGAAGGACAGCGAAGGGCGCCGGCGGCGGGAGAGCGAGGCCGCCGACGGCAAACGCGGGGGAATCTATCACACGCTGGTAGGAACGCCAAATTCGATCAGGACAATCCACATCGCTGGTCCAAACTTGACATATCTTCGCCTTTAAGCGACAATACGGACATGGAACCGTCCGAACGCGAACTGCGCATCCTTATTCTGCGCGACGGCAGATCACCCTTCAAGGACTGGATGCGGTCGCTGCGTGATAGACCAACGCAAGCCCGCATCCAAAATCGTATCGACCGGTTGCGGCTGGGGGCCTTTGGTGATTCGCGAGGCGTAGGTGGCGGCGTATTCGAGTTGCGCATTCATTTTGGACCAGGTTATCGCGTCTATTTTGCCGTGCACGGCGCGCAAGTAATCCTTTTGCTGTGTGGTGGTGATAAGAGCACGCAAGTGCGTGACATCGCTGCTGCCCAGCGTTACTGGCAGGAGTTTTTGGCCGATGAGAACTGAAAGTTACGACGAATTCCTACAAGAACAACTCCGTGATCCTGAGTTGGCCGCCGAGTACCTCACGGTCGCTGCCGAAGAAGGTTCAGCCGAGTTGTTTCTGATTGCCCTGCGCAACGTGACCGAAGCGCAAGGCGGCATCGCTGAGATTGCCGCGGCGACGCATCTGAACCGCCAGACGATGTACCGGACGCTGTCGAGCGAAGGCAACCCCACCCTTTCGACCCTACTGTCGATTTTGCGCGCCGTCGGCCTGAATCTGTCATTCAAGCCGGCGACTTCAACTTAAGCAGCGGTCGGAGCGCTGCGAGCGCTCCGACCGCTATCTTCCTTCTTCCTATCCCCTCATCACCGCCGGATCCGGCCGCCACGAACCCAGCACCTTCATGTAGTTCGCCCGCTCGAAGGCCGCCGGCTCGGCGCAGTGGATCTGGCTCATGCTGCCGCGCATCTCGGCCACCGACTCGTACTCGTGCCCGGCCATCCACGCCTGCACCTCGGCCAGCATCTCGCCCACGCGCCCCAGCCCGTGCTCCAATAACTCGGAAGCCAGCATGGTCACGTTCGCCCCGGCCATGATCCCCTTCAACACATCCTCGGACGTACGCACACCGCCGGTAAGGGCAAAATCGGCCTGCACACGGCCAAAGAGGATGGCGATCCAGCGCAGGGGGACGCGCATGGCATAGGGATTGCTCAGCACCAGGTGAGGGACGACCTCCAGGTTCTCCAGGTCGAGGTCGGGCTGGTAAAAGCGGTTGAACAGGACCAGCCCATCGGCTCCGGCCGCGGCCAGGCGATAGCACATATTGGCCGTGGCGCTGAAATAGGGGCTGATCTTGACGGCAATGGGGATGCGCACCGTCCGCCGCACATCCCGCACCACGTTCAGATACATCTCCTCCACGGCGGCGCTGGTCATGGCCGGATCGGTGGGGATGTAGTAGATGTTGAGTTCCAGGGCGTCGGCCCCGGCCTCCTCGATCCTGCGGGCGTACTCGATCCAGCCGCCGGTCGAGACGCCGTTCAGGCTGCCGATGATGGGGATATCGACCGCGGTCTTGGCCTGTTTGATCAGCCTGAGATACTCGCCCGGCCCGACGTTGAAGTGCCCCAAGTCGGGGAAATAGTGCAGCGCCTCGGCGAAGCTCTCGGTGCCGTAGGTCAGGTAATGGTCGAGCTGGTGGCTCTCCAGGTTGATCTGTTCCTCGAACAGCGAGTACATGACGATGGCGCCAACGCCCGCCTCGGCCAGGGCGCGAATCCCGCGCAGGCTCCTGGAGATGGGCGAGGCCGCGGCGACGATGGGGTTCTTCAGCCTCAGGCCGAGATAGGTGGTTGTCAGATCAGTCATCGTTGACCTCCTTTTGGGAACGTGAAACGTGAGGCGTGAAACGTGAAGTCAGTTCACGCCTCACGTTTCACTCGTCACGCATCAATTAGCCGCCGCCAGTTGCTCGTACGCCTGCCATCGCTCCGCCACCACCTTTTGCGCTTCGGCCAGGAAGTGCTCGGCGGCTTCGGGATTGCTCTGGAACAGCATACGGTAGCGGGCTTCGTTCATGATGTAATCGCGCAGGTGCGCGGTGGGAGCTTTGGAATCGAGTTGGAGAGGGTTCTTGCCCTCGGCGCGCAGCCGGGGATCGTGGCGATACAGCGGCCAGTAGCCGGTCTGCACGGCCAGCTTCTGCTGATCCATGCCGCGGGCCATGTCGATGCCGTGGGCGATGCAGTGGCTGTAGGCGATGATCAGCGAGGGGCCGTCGTACGATTCCCCCTCGATGAACGCCTTGACCGTTTGAGCATCGTTGGCGCCCATGGCCACCTGCGCCACGTAGACATAGCCGTAATCGGCGGCCAGTTTGCCCAGGTCTTTCTTGGGCGTGGGCTTGCCGCCGGCGGCGAACTTGGCCACCGCGCCCATCGGCGTCGCTTTCGAGGCCTGGCCGCCGGTGTTGGAATAGACTTCGGTGTCGAGCACCAGCACGTTGACATTGCGCCCGGAAGCCAGGACGTGATCCAGCCCGCCGTAACCGATGTCGTAGGCCCAGCCGTCGCCGCCGATGATCCAGACATTGCGCTTGACCAGCACATCTGCCAGGGAGAGGAGATCGGAGACTTGTCCTGAGCGCAGCCGAAGGATCGGAGATCGGAGATTGGAATCTCTCATCTCCAATCTCTTCTTTCCTAAAACCTCCTTCAGCAACGCCACCCGCTCTCGCTGAGCCTGGATGCCGGCTTCGTCGCTTTGGTCGGCGGTCAGGAGGGCGCCGGCCAGGTCGGGGCCGATGAGGTCGCGCAGGCGCTCCACCAGGCCGCGGGCGTAGTCGTTCTGCTTGTCCAGCGCCAGGCGCATACCCAGCCCGAACTCGGCGTTGTCCTCGAACAGCGAATTGCTCCAGGCCGGGCCGCGGCCATCTTTGTTCACCGACCAGGGCGTGGTGGGCAGGTTGCCGCCGTAGATGCTGGAGCAGCCGGTGGCGTTGGCGATCACGGCCCGGTCGCCAAAGAGCTGGCTCACCAGCTTGACATAGGGCGTCTCGCCGCAGCCGGCGCAGGCGCCGGAGAACTCGAACAGCGGCGTCAGCAACTGCACGTTCTTGACATTATTGAAATGTAGGGGCGGGGTCTCCCCGCCCACTCCCCCACCCACTCCCCCGCCCACTCCCCCGCCCACTCCCCCACCCCCGCCGCGGGGGAAGTCGGGCAGGTCCAGGAAGTAATCCCAGTGGATGCGACCCTGTTCGCGCAGCGGCGGTTGCGGGGCCATGTTGATCGCCTTGCGCCCGACCTTCTGCTTGTTCTTGGCCGGGCAGACTTCGACGCACAGTGTGCAGCCGGTGCAGTCCTCCACCGCCACTTGCAGGGTGTACTTTTGCCCTTCCAGTTCCTTCCAGCGCGCCGGCGAGGAGAGGAAACCGGCGGGGGCGCCGGCCAGGGCGTCGGGGGCGACGATCTTGCTGCGGATGACGGCGTGCGGGCAGACGAGCACGCACTTGCCGCACTGGATGCACACATCCGGGTCCCAGACCGGAATTTCGAGGGCGATGTTGCGTCGTTCCCAGCGCGAGGTAGCGCTGGGGTAAGTGCCGTCGATCGGCATGGCGCTGACGGGCAGCAGGTCGCCCTCGCCGGCGATCATCCTGGCCGTCACTTGCTGGACGAAGGCCGGGGCCGCAGCCGGGACGGGCGGGGGCAGGGCGGCGGTGCTGGTCAGGCGGCCGGGGATCGTCGCCTGGTAGAGTTGGGCCAGGGTGGCATCCACCGCCTCGAAGTTCTTCTGTACAATGGCCTCGCCGCGCTTGCCATAGGTCTTCTCGATGGCGTGTTTGATCTCGGCGATGGCCTCGTCGCGGGGCAGGACGCCGCTAATGGCGAAGAAGCAGGTCTGCATGATCGTGTTGATCCGCACGCCCATGCCCGTCTGCCGGGCCACGCTGTAGGCGTCGATCACATACAGCTTCAGTCCTTTGGCGATGATCTGTTCCTGCACCGGGCGCGGGAGCTGATCCCAGACCTCATCGGGGCCATAGACCGAATTCAGCAGCACCACCGCGCCCTGCTCGGCGTTGGCCAGCACGTCGTATCGCTCCAGGAAGTTCCACTGGTGGACGGCGATGAAGTTGGCGCGGTTGATCAGATAGGTGGAGTGGATGGGGCGGGGGCCAAAGCGCAGGTGCGAGATGGTGCGGGCGCCCGATTTCTTGGAGTCGTAGACGAAATAGCCCTGGGCATGGTTGGGCGTTTCTTCGCCGATGATTTTGATCGAGTTTTTGTTTGCGCCCACGGTGCCATCCGCGCCCAGGCCCCAGAACATGGCCCGCACGGTGTCCTTCGGTTCGATGTCGAAGGCGGGGTCGAAATCGAGGCTGGTATGGCTGACATCATCGAGGATGCCGACCGTGAAATGGTTTTTGGGGGTGGCTTTGGCCAGCTCGTCGAAGACGGCCTTGACCATGGCCGGGGTGAATTCTTTGGAGGAGAGGCCGTAGCGACCGCCGATGAGGGATTGGAGATTTGTCCTGAGCGCAGCCGAAGGATCGGAGATTGGAGATTGGAGATTGGCGGCGCCGTTCGAGCCGTAGCGGGCTTCGCTGATGGCGGTGGTCACGTCCTGGTAGAGCGGCTCGCCGGCGGAACCCGGTTCTTTGCAGCGGTCGAGTACGGCAATGGCGCGCACAGTGGGCGGGAGTGCAGCCAGGAAGTGGTGGGCCGAGAACGGGCGATACAGCCGCACCTTGACCAGACCGACTTTCTCGCCCTGGGCGTTGAGATAGTCTACCGTTTCCTCCACCGCCTCGGCGCCGGAGCCCATGATCACGAGCACGCGCTCGGCATCGGCCGCGCCCACATAGTCGAAGAGGTGG
Organism: Caldilineales bacterium; assembly: GCA_019695115.1. Taxonomy (GTDB): domain Bacteria; phylum Chloroflexota; class Anaerolineae; order J102; family J102; genus SSF26. The sequence goes on from JAIBAP010000027.1 coordinate 48,286, forward strand.
TACTGCCGCCCCACCAGCCCGGCAAACCTGTCCATCGCCGCCTGGACGATGCCGGGGACGGCTTTGTAAAAGGGGTTGACCGTCTCCCGCGCCTGGAAATAGACATCGGGGTTCTGGGCGGTGCCGCGGATGAAGGGGCGTTCGGGTGAGAGCGCCCGCGCCCGGTGGGCGCGCACCAGGTCATCGTCGATCATGGCGCGCATGTCATCTTCCGTCAGTTGCTCTACCTTCATGACCTCGTGTGAGGTGCGGAAGCCGTCGAAGATATGGAGGAAGGGCACGCGGGCCTGCAGGGTGGCGGCCTGGGCGATGAGGGCGAAGTCCATCACTTCCTGCACGGTGTTCGAGAACAACATCGCCCAGCCGGTGGAGCGGGCGGCCATGACATCACTGTGATCGCCGAAGATGGAGAGGCCCTGGGCGGCCAGCGAGCGGGCGGCGATGTGGAAGACGGCGCTGGTCAGTTCGCCCGCGATCTTGAACATGTTGGGGATCATCAACAGCAGACCCTGGCTGGCGGTGAAGGTGGTGGTCAGGCTGCCGGTTTGCAGCGCGCCGTGCACCGCCCCGGCCGCGCCGGCCTCGGACTGCATCTCCTGCACCAGGGGGATGGCGCCCCAGATATTGGCTTGTCCTTCCGCCGTCCACTGATCGGCCCATTCGCCCATGGCCGAAGAAGGGGTGATCGGATAGATGGCGATGACCTCATTGGTCTTGTGGGCGACATAGGCGGCGGCCTCGTTGCCGTCCAGGGTGATGCGTGATCGTGACATTTGCTATCTCCTTACGATATGCGACAATAACCACAATCCCCATTGTAGGTCTGTCTTCCGGCCTGCGCCCTGATCTAGGTCATGTTTACGGGGCAATTTTGTTTGCTCAAGACCTAGCAGCGACTGGCTTACCGACTTTAACCCCGACCTGGCCTATCCTCTGGGGAGCAGATAAGTAGACAAGGAAACAAGTAGACAAGGTTGAGCAGTCAACGACCGAGCCGCCAATCGTCACGCATCACGCATCACTCCTCACTCACCCATGTTCAATTCTACCTCCGCCGTCGCCAAGGCCCTCACCGCCCAAAACTATATCCCCTCCGAAAGCATCTGCACCGTGCTGTACCTGGCCGAGCACCTGTGCAAACCCGTGCTGGCCGAAGGCCCGGCCGGCGTGGGCAAGACCGAGCTGGCCAAGGTCTGGGCCACGGCTTCCGGCAGCCGGCTCATCCGCCTGCAATGCTACGAGGGCCTGGACGAGACCAAGGCCCTCTACGAGTGGGAGTACGCCAAGCAGATGCTCTACACCCAGCTTCTGCGCGACAAGCTGGGCGACCTCATGGCCGACGCCCGCAGCCTGCGCGAGGCCGCCGACCGCATCGGCGCCGAGGAGGAGGTCTTCTTCTCCGAACGTTTCCTGCTCCCCCGGCCGCTGCTGGCGGCGCTGACCTCGGACGAGCCGGTGGTGCTGCTGATCGACGAGATCGACCGCGCCGACGCCGAGTTCGAGGCCTTCCTGCTCGAAGTCCTGAGCGATTTCCAGATCTCGGTGCCGGAGTTGGGCACCATCCGGGCCAAACACCAGCCGATGGTCGTCCTCACCTCCAACAACACCCGCGAGTTGTCCGAAGCGCTCAAGCGCCGCTGTCTCTACCTCTTCCTCGACTACCCCACGCCCGAAGCCGAGCTGCGCATCGTCCGCCTGAAGGTGCCCGGCCTGGCGCCTGAACTGGCCCGGCAGGCGGTGGATCTGGTGCAACAGTTGCGGCGGATGGACCTGAAGAAACACCCCTCGATCTCCGAGACCCTGGACTGGGCGCGGGCGCTGCTCATGCTCAACGCCGCGGAACTGGACGACCAGACCCTGGAATCCACCATCACCGTCCTCCTCAAACACGAAACCGACATCACCCGCGCCCGCCGCCAGATCCAGCGCCGCGGCAGCAGCCCTGGCCCCGGCCCCATGCAAATGCCCCCCTCGCGACGGAATTGATCTTGCGCCGCTACACGAAGTAGAATGGGGTCACTCACAAGATGAGGTAACGATTGATGGCTCCGACAATTACCGTGGGTCTCGATGAATTGGAACTGGTTGTCCGGCGTGCGTTGAGGAAGGAACTGGCGCAGTTTGTGACCCAGAGGCGCACCTCCATTCTTCACGACTGGGATCAGGAAGGGCCAGAGGATGATGTGGCAGATGAGGCCCTGGCCGCAGAGGCTTTGGCCATTCTGGAGCGATACCGGAAGGATCGCACGGGCTGGCAGAAGTGGGAAGACTTCGAGGCCGAACTTGACGCAGCCGAGGCGGCAGGTGAGCTACCAAATTGAAGTGCCGGCGTCGGTCAAGAAGGATATTCGGTCGCTTCCAGGCTATGTGCGCGCAGAGGCGAGGGTCTTGATTCGAGAACTTGCATTAGATCCGAGACCGGCTCGAAGCAAAGAATTGCGCGGCAAACCGAATATCTATCGCATCTGGTTGGCCGGTAGGTGGAGGATTGCCTATCACATCGACGACGAAGCGCGAGTCATCGTTGTCTTGCGGGTGGAGAGAAAGGAATCGATCTACTACGAAGGTCTGGAGTTCATGGGTTAGCCAAAACAACCTGCCCTTTTTATCACCGGCGATCACGTTTCACGCCTCACGCCTCACTTCTCACGCCTCACGCCCCCATGGAACAACGCCTGATCGACTTCATCACCGGCCTGCGCGCCGGCGGCGTCCGCATCTCGCTGGCCGAAAGCGCCGACGCCTGGCGGGCTATCGAACTGCTGGGCGTGCAGGACCGTGAGCACTTCCGCCAGGCGCTGGCGGCCACCCTGGTCAAAGACCCCGCCGATCTGCCGGTTTTCGAGCGCCTCTTCCCCGTTTATTTTGGCGGCGATGGCCCGCCCAGCCAGGACCTGACCCAGGAGATGGGTGGGGACGAGCAGGACATGCTGCGCCAGGCGCTGCAAAACCTGCGCGACCGCCTGAGCGACATGCTGGAGCGGCTGCTGCGCGGGGATCGCCTGCGCCCGGACGAACTGCGCCAGGCCGGGGAGCAGGCCGGCCTGGAGAACGCCAGCCATCCCTACCAGCAAAGATGGTTCACGCGGCGGATGTTGCAGGAGATGGGCTTCGACAAGCTGATCCAGGACATCGAACGCTTGCTGGCGGAACTGGCGCAGCAGGGCATGGACCCGGTCGAGGCGCAACTGCTGGCCCAGGGCATCTCCGAAAACCTGGAAGCCTGGCGCGAGCAGATCGCCAACTATGTGGGCGCGCAGATCGCCCGCAACCAGGCCAACCAGCAGGAACCCCGGCCGAACATGGACGACCTGATGGAGCGGCCGTTCCGCAGCCTGTCGGAAGCCGAGGCCGAGGCCCTGCGCCAGCAAGTGCGGCGTCTGGCCGCCCACCTGCGGGCGCGGGCGGCGCTGCGGCGCAAACGCGGCAAGAAAGGGACGCTGGATGTCAAGGGCACCCTGCGCGCCAACCTGCGCTACGGCAGCGTGCCGATCGAGATGCACTGGAAGAAGCGGCATCTGAAACCCAAGCTCTGCCTGATCTGCGATGTGTCCACCTCGATGCGCCCGGTGGTCGAGTTCATGCTGCGGCTGATCTACGAATTGCAGGACCAGGTGGCCCAGGCCCGCTCCTTTGCCTTCATTGGCGACATGCACGACATCTCCGCCGACTTCGACGAAAACCGGCCGGATGTGGCCGTGCGCCTGGTGTTGGAACGCCTCCAGCCCGGCTACTACAACACCAACCTGGGCCGCAGTCTCGACACCTTCAGCCAGGAGCACCTGAGCGCCGTCGATGGCCGCACCACCCTCATCTTCGTCGGCGACGGCCGCAACAACTACAACAACCCTCGCACCGACCTGGTGCAGATGCTCCAGCGCCGCGCCCGCCACACCCTCTGGCTGACGCCGGAGCCGGAGCCGATGTGGGGCACGGGCGATAGCGACATGCTGGCCTATCTGCCGTACCTGGATCACGTCGCCCATGTCCAGAATCTGGCCGATTTGGTGCGGGCGGTGGATGGCATTCTGACGCGGTAAGGGCGGGGCGCGGCCACGATGCGAATGGGGCTAATCCCTTCTCATAGTGGACTACTTCTGAATGCCAGATGCCATACAGCGGCATGTGGCCGAGCTAGAAACCTCCCTTATTGTGTCACCCTGAGCGGGTCGATCCGATATTCTGTCACTTCGATCAGCCAGCGAAGAGCCTGCCCTGAGCGAAGTCGAAGGGGTCTCCAAGTCGGAAGTTTCTAAGCAATCGGGTTGCGATAGACGATGTCTCAGCCAGTATTCGAGTTGGCGAGCGCCCTCAGAAATTCCCCAAAGGCAGCCAACTCACTGCGCACCTGTGGCCAGAGCGTCGAGAGACCAACGACCAGATTGATCGATCTCGAGTTCGATGCGCCGCGCAAGGAGTTGAAAGTGGGCGGTCATAAGGCCACTCCCTGCATGGCGATTTCGGCGCGCAACGGTTCCATCGCTGATTCGAGGGCGACGAGATCGATCTCGAACGAAGGTCCCAGCCTATCCAGCGCCGCCCAGGCGCGCCAGAAGGCCGCAGGGGGGATGCCTTCGACCGCTAGGTCGATATCGGAGTGCAAGCCAAACCAGGCGCCGTGCGCCAAAGAACCGAAGGCAATTACCTGCGTGGCGCCAAAACGCTCTTTCAAGACGCGTGCAACCTGGCGGCGCTGCTCACGCTCCCGCTGCTGCGCCAAGTCTCGCGCTTGCGCCGAACGCCGGTATATCGTCATGGCTTCTGGTGTGATAGCTGTCTTCATACTTGAATTGTAGTGCGGCTCCAGCATCTTAACAAACAGCTTGGCTGACAACGTATAGACTATCGCAGCGCCAAAGCTGCCGATGGCATCAAGATAAGGTTGAAGAGATTGGCAGAAGTTCGACGCAAAACGGGGGGTGATTTGGAGCGCGGAATAGCGGATGTGATAATTGTATTCTTCTCGTTATACTCTTTCTTTCGCCCACAGACTGGCTGCCTAAAGTCGGGATCTCGCCTCCAGAGAGAACGATTATGACAACAAGAATCTTCCTGATCGATACCAGGCTGCTTGTACGGCTTGGATTTGCCGCGCTGATGGGAGCGACGCGCGACTTCGAGATTGTGGGCGAGGCCAGTTCGATGACCGAGGCCTTGCCCGGCCTGAAAAGTTTGCGCCCTCATGTCGTTTTGGTCGAGTGGCCGCCGGCAGACGGTGGTTTGGAAACAGGCCAAGAGGTGGGTTGCCCCTGGTTAGCGTTGAGCAAAGATGAGCGTATTTCTTTTTTGTTTCTGGCCGTGAGGGCGGGGGCGGTCGGATTTATCGATGAGTCGATGACATCTGAAGCCCTGATCGAGGCCGTGCGCGCAGTCGCACAAGGACAAAACCTGTGGAGCGCGGAGCAGAAGCAACAAGCCTGGTCGTGGGAGCAGGGGGTGTATCGGAAATGGGCAAGCCTGAGTGAGCGTGAGCGGGGGATGCTCTCTTGGCTGGCGCAAGGGATGACACAAAAAGCCATCGCCGGCAAACTGCACGTTTCGCAAAGAACGGTGGAATCACATGTCTGTGGTCTCTTGCGTAAGCTCGACCTCACGACTCGCAACGAAGCCGTCGCCTGGACGATGAAGACTGGACTCTGGCCGCTGATCGAGCGGGATCAGGGAAAATACCGAGGATAGGATCAGGGTTTTCCCGCATGACGAGAGATGAAGAGAGTGCTATGCTGATGATCGTTCAGGACAATTACTTCCAACTGTAGGCGCCGGATGCTTGAATCCGAGCCTACAGCAACGACTTCAAGGCCACGGTGTCCTCTCGATCGACTTGAACCGCCTAGCATCTGAGTAGTCACTTGCTTGCTCAAGGTTTCAACCGGAGACCAAAAATGAAACAAAGGTTACTCTTCTTCGTGTTTACCTTAGCGGCGTTCGCTGCGATGTTATCGTCGGCGCTCGCAGCCCCACTACCTCAATCAGACGAGATGGAGTGGACGGCTTTCCAATCACTTCAGTTAGGCATTTCCTTTTCGTACCCATCGGATTGGACGATAGCGGCAGCAGAAGCCGAACCAACTGAAACCACTCCTTACATTATTACGCTCTATGCGCCAGACGATAATCTCCTCAAGGGTAACAGGATCGACATTGCCTATCTCTCCTTCGAAAGAAATGGCGACAAAGACCTGAAAACCTGGAGCGAGATGTATGAACTTGCAGCTCACGGCAGCCCATCGCCCGAAGCGATCATCCTGCGTCAGGAGCATTTCACCGGTCAAGACGGTGCTGAACACGAATTCCTGCTCAAGATGGGCAGGCACGCAGGGCCATTCCAGGCTGCTTTGCTCACGAATGGCAGACTGGTACTATCTGCAAGTTCTTACACCCATACAGAGCTTGCCACCCAAATCCTCGAAAAACTGGCTGATTCCGTGGTTTTTGGGACGGAGGCACCGAAAACACTTGACGATTTGAATGGAACTGCCACAGAGCGCATGTCGTTGGAAGATGTGTTGGAGCAAAACGGGCGTGGCGGTGGCGATCCATGCGATGTCGTTTGTCAGGATGAAGATACGCAAAGGAGATTGACGCCAACTCCTCCTCCCCCAACGCGTTCGTTGGGGACAACACGGTGAAGTGAGCCCTTTCCTATCCATGAAGATGAGGCGACCCATCCTCGTTCTGGCCCTCGCGGCCTTGCTCATGGCCGCATGCCAGATCCCTGCTGCTCCGAAGGCGCCCGTGCCACCGGCTCCCGCGCCTTCGACGACACCGGCAGTCGACCGGCTGGCTACTGCTACGCCCGTATGCGATCTCGTCTGCCAGGACGCTACCGCCACAGTGCGACTGACGCTGACGCCGCTTCCCTCCCTCACCGTCACCAATAGCTCACAGTATTACACGCAAGAAGCGCAGTATCATGCCCGACTAACGCTTGAGGCTGGCCACACCGAGTCCCCCACGCCCGGCCCGGTGCACACACCCACGCTTCTTCCCACCGATCAGCCGGGCTTCGCCGTCTACCAGGGACAAAGCTACATCGCCGAAACGGAGCCGCCGCCGCTTTATCGCCTGCTATACGCGATGGGCTTATGGCGGCTGGAAGATTCAGCAGACTGGCAGTACAGCGGTATTGGCCCCAGTGATCTCAGGCGGCGAGAGATCGAGGGCTGTATCCTCCATCTTGCTACATTGCCGCGCGACGTTTTGGAACCGGTCACACGCGATCACATCTCTCTGGCCGATTACACCTGGAAACGCACTTTCGCCGAACGCGAGCACAAGGTGTTCTACAGCCTTTCCCTGGGTCGCGATTGGTACGGCTTCGAGCTTGACCTGCCGCCGAGCGCACCGGCTACCAATGTCCAGCAATGCCAATCTGAGGCTGAGACGGTAATCGATACCTTCACACTGGTGGCAAAGTAAGTCACCCAATCACTTCGTCACCCTTGCGTCACTCGTTTGTCAGCCGCCTGACTTGCACAGCGGCGCCGATTCCTGTAAAGTAGGCGAGTAGATGCGACGCACTTCGCAAGTGCGTCGCATCTGTAAGCCAAAGCCACCGACCTTCACCGGCGGTGAGCGCCCCCCAACCCCGGACGGCCTTCCGTCCTCTTCTCCCAAACAACTCGCTCGCTCGGATCCTTGCAGACCGAGACGGCCGATAGCTCAGACGCACGAGTCTATTCCAGCCACAGGTCTGCACCTGTGGCTTTTTTTGTCTCACCCACACCCCTTCGTGTCCTCTTTGTGTCCTTCGTGACTTCGTGTTCGAAACTCCTACGCCCACAACCATGATTACCCGCACCCTGCTCAAGAGCAAAATCCATCGCGCCACCGTCACCGACGCCGACCTCCACTACGTCGGCTCCATCACCATCGACGAAGACCTGCTCCGCGCCGCCGACATCCTCCCCTACGAAAAAGTCCAGGTGGTGGATGTGGACAACGGTAACCGGCTGGAGACCTATGCCATCGCCGGCCCCGCCGGCCAGGGCGACATCTGTCTGAACGGCGCCGCCGCCCGGCTGGTCAGCCCCGGCGACACCGTGATCATCATGTCGTACGTGGATGTGACCGAGCCTGTGCCCCAGCCCTGGGAACCGATCGTCGTCCATGTCGACCGCCACAACCGCATCGCCGACCTGGCCCACGCCATCCACCCCGGAACCTACGTCGACCCAACCCCCGCCTTCTCCCTCTCCTAACCCACCCCCTCCCTGCGTCCCTGCGTCCCTCCCTCTCCATGTCTCTCCCCCTCCCTCCCTCCCCCCTCCCCACCCTCGCCTTCGTCGGCGCCGGGCGGGTGGGCGGCGCCCTGGCCCTGGCCGCACACCGGGCCGGCTACACCGTGGTAGGCATCACCACCCGCACCCCGGCCCGCGCCCGGCCTCTCCTGGCTGCCACCGGCGCCCGGCTGCTGCCCGACCTGGCCGCCGTGGTCGCCGCCGCCGACCTGGTCTTCCTGGCCGTGCCGGATGACGCCATTGCCGGGGTCGATGCCGAGGGGGCCGGGGTCTGGAGGGCGGGCCTGGGGGTCGTCCACCATTCGGGACTGCACGGCGCCGGGCTTCTGCACCATGCCGCCGCTGCCGGGGCCAGTGTGGGCGCCCTCCATCCCCTGCAAACCATCACCGACCCTGAATCCGCCCAATCGTTGCTGCCCGGTTCTTACTTCGGCCTGAGCGGCGACCCCGACCTGCTGCCGGTGCTGCGTGAGTTCGTGCTGGCGCTGGGCGGGCGGCCGCTGCTGGTGCCGGATGAGGCCAAAGCCCTCTATCACGCCGCCGCCGTCTTCGCCAGCAACTACCTCGTCACCTGTTTTGCCCAGGCGGTGGACTTGCTGGCCGGGTTGGGCATCCCTGCCGACGATGCCGCCCAGGCCCTGCTGCCGTTGGTGCAGGGCGCCGCCAGCAACCTGGCCCACCGCGGCCTGCCCCAGGCCCTCACCGGCCCCATCTCGCGCGGCGACGCCGGCACCCTGGCCACCCACCAGCAACACCTGGCCGCCGCCCGGCCCGACCTGCTGCCCCTCTACCAACTGTTGGGCCGGGCCACCCTACCCATCGCCGCCGCCCAGGACCGGCTTTCGCCCGCCGCCCTGGCATCTCTCGACGCCGTCCTCACCCTTCCCACCCCTTCAGGAGAACGACCATGAAAACCACCATCCGCACCATCCAACAGAAGAAAGAACGCGGCGAAGCGATCGTCATGTTGACGAGCTACGACTACACCTCGGCCCGTCTTGCCGCCGCCGCTGGCGTCGACATCCTGCTCGTCGGCGATAGCCTGGGCATGGTCATCCAGGGCTACGACACCACCCTGCCGGTCACACTCAACGACATCATCTACCACACCCGCGCCGTGGTGCGCGGCGCCCCCGAAAGCCTGGTCGTGGCCGACATGCCCTTCATGAGCTACCAGGTCTCGCCCGAACAGGCGCTGGTCAACGCCGGGCGGGTGATGCAGGAGACCGGGGCGCAGGCTGTCAAGCTGGAGGGCGGCGCCCACATGGCCGCCACGGTGCAACGGCTGGTGCAGGTGGGCATCCCGGTCATGGGCCACATCGGGCTGACGCCGCAGAGCGTGAACCAGATGGGCGGCTGGCGGGTGCAGGGCCGCAGCTCGGCCGAGGCCGACCGCCTCATCGCCGACGCCAGAGCGTTGGCCGAAGCCGGGGCCTTCAGCATCGTGCTAGAGCTGGTTCCCATCGAGCTGGCCGCAGCCATCACCGCCGCCGTGCCCGTCCCCACCATCGGCATCGGCGCCGGGCCGCACTGCGACGGCCAGGTGCAGGTGTGGCACGACATCCTCGGCCTCTTCTCCGATTTCCAGCCCAAGCACGCCCGCCGCTACGCCGACCTGGGCGCGGCCATCCGCCAGGCCGTGAGCCAATACGCCGCCGACGTGCGCGGCCGGGCCTTCCCCACCGAGGCCCACGCCACCCACCTGACCGCCGACCTGGCCGCCCTCTACGCGCCTGCCCAAGCCGCTCAGCCAGAGCAGCTTAGCCCGATACCCGTGGCCAAAGCTGCGTAGTGTGGAGATTGGAGATTTGAGATTGGTTATTCGCGCTCAATCTCCAATCTCCACTCTCTAATCTCCAATCTCCTCACCCCACCTATGGAACTCCTCACCACCACCCCCGCCATGCAGTCGCGCCGGCGGGAGATTGCCGGCGCGGTCGGCGTCGTGCCGACGATGGGCTATCTGCACGCCGGCCACACCTCGCTGGCCCGCCGCGCCCGGGCCGAAAACGACTTTGTGATCGCCACCATCTTTGTCAACCCCAGCCAGTTCGGGCCGAACGAAGACCTGGCCGCCTACCCGCGCGACCTGCCCCGCGACCTGGCCCTGCTCGAAGCCGAGGGCGTCGATCTCGTCTTCGCGCCCGATTCCCCCGCCCAGATCTACCCGCCCGGCTATCAGACCTGGATCGACCTCAGCGACCTGCCCGCGCGGCTGGAGGGCGCGCAACGGCCGGGGCATTTCCGCGGGGTGGCCACCGTCGTCGCCAAGATCTTCAACCTCACCCGGCCCAGGCGCGCCTATTTCGGCCAGAAAGACGCCCAGCAGTGCGCCGTCATCCGGCGGATGGCGCTGGACCTCAACTTCGACCTCGAAGTCGTCATCTGCCCGACGGTGCGCGAGCCGCACGGCCTGGCCATGAGCTCGCGCAATGCCTATCTGACCGCCGACGAGCGCGCCCGCGCCGGCGTGCTGTTCCGCGCCCTCAGCGCCGCCCAGGCTGCCTACCAGGCGGGCGAGCGAGATGCAGGGCTGCTGCGCCAGATGATGAGCGACATCCTGGCCGCCGAGCCGTTGGCCCGCCCCGACTACGTCAGCGTCGCCGACCTGGACACCCTGGCCGAGATCGACGGCGCCCTCCCCGGCCCGGCCCTGGCTTCGTTGGCGGTGCGTTTTGGCCGGGCGCGGCTGATCGATAACTTGACCCTCAAACCCTAAACCAAACCCTAAAGGTCTCTGAGACCTTTAGGGTTTTCCTGGTCAGAACCGCTGCACCAGGTCGGCGGTGCTATCGAGGATGAGGTCGGCGTCGGCCAGGTCGCGAGGCCCGCCAAAGCCGCACAAGACGCCGATGGTGCGCGTCCCGGCCGCCTGCCCGGCCCGGATATCGACGACGGTATCACCCACCATCACACATGCCTGCGGCTCCAGCCCCAACAGTCGGCTGGCCGTGAGCACGGGTTCGGGGTGCGGCTTCAGGCGGCGGACGTCATCCCGGGTCACGACGGCATCGAATAGCTCCTCCAGGCCATGGGTGCGCAAAAAATGCCAGGCGATGCTGTCGTCGCGAGTTGTGACCAGGGCCAGTTTGTAGGTCGGCTTGAGGGTGCGCAGCGCTGCCTCGACGCCGGGCACCGGTTTCATCGCCTCGGGATGGCAGTGACCCAGGCAGCTCTGCATCCACCGGTTCAGACGGAAGGCTTCGTCGTCGAGGTGCAGGCGGTCGAGCTGCGTCACCAGCCAGTTGGCGGGACCTTCGGCTGCCATCGCCAGACGGCGCAGGAACGGCGTCGGATCGCCGCGGGGGAACAGGCTGCTTAGCCGGCCGAGACGGGCGGCCAGGTTGCTGACGATGGCGTTGTCGGTGTCGGCCAGGGTGCCGTCCAGGTCGAAGAGGACGCCGGCCATAGGTTGCCCGCCCAGGAAGCCACGCTGATCAGGGGTCAGAACAGCGGTTGGCGATGAGAACGGCGCCTCGTCGAGCAGCTTGTCATAGATGTAGCCGCCGAGCAAGCGGGCCGTGGCCAGAACGGGGGCCGCGAACAACACACCCAGAACACCCGCCTGCGCTGCCCCGATGATGCTGGCCACAAAGACCAGGCCGGGATGGAGTTGCACGCGCCGGCCGATGAAGCGAGGGATGATGTAGACCTGATCGAGCTGAAAGACCAGGGTGTAGACCACCAGCACGACCAGGGCCACGGTGGCGTTGCTGACCGGCAGCCAGGACGAACCGCTAAAAAGGGCGATGAACAGGGCCGGGAGAACGGCGATGATCGGGCCGACGGTGGGGACGAATTCGCCCAGGCCGGCAATGGCGCCGAGCAGAAACGCGTTCGACATCCCCATCACCCACATCGACAGACCGATGGTGACCCCAACCGTTGTCGAAACCAGGATCTGACCACGGAAAAAACTGCCCCAGATCAGCCCCATGTCCTGCAACAGGCGGATGAGTTCAAGGCGGAAGGAGGCACGGGCATGGCCGAGCAGCCAACCTCTTAGCCGGTAGCTATCCTTGAGCAGCCAGAAGACGACGACCAGGATGAAGAGCAGCCACAGCAAGCTGGAGGCCAGGCCAGAGACGATGCTGACGGCGCTGCCGGCCAGGGGAGCGATGAGCGCCTGCGAGGCCTCGACCAGGCGCTGGGCCAGATCGCTGCCTTCCAGCACCAGCGGGCCAAGCCGGAATGTTTCGGCGCTGAGACGGTCGAGGAGGGGGCGAAGGCCGGCGGCTTCGTGCTGGATGCGGGCGACCAGGTTGGCAAGGCTGGGGGTGAGAAGGACGGGCGCCAGCACGAGCGCCAGCACGGTCAGCGCCAGCACCACAAAGGCGGCCCCGCCGCGGCTCCAACCGGTGCGCCGGATCAGCCATTCGGTGGGCGGCTTGAGGAAATAGGCCAGCACCCCCGCCAGGATCAGCGGGGGCAACGACTGCCCGAATTGCACCAGCAGCCAGGCGACTACCACCAGGCTGCTGATGAGCACGATCAGTTTGGTGGTGGGCGTCCAGCGATTCTCCATCCTGTCCTGCCGCACGCCGGCGGCCTCTACTCGACGAGACCGACATCGCTGAACGGCCAGTAGCGTACCCAGGCCCTGCCCACGATGTTGTCGAAAGTGATCGGCCCGAACGAACGCGAGTCGTTGGAGTTGTTGCGATTGTCGCCCATGACAAAGACGCTGCCAGCGGGGACGGTGAGAACCGGGTAATCGCCGCGGGTGACGGTGCGCAGATAGGGTTCGGCCAGCGGCTGGCCGTCGATGAGCACCTGGCCGCTGCTGACCTGGATCGTTTCGCCGGGAAGACCGATGACGCGCTTGATCAGCATCTCCCGGCCATAGTTGGGAACATGGATGACGATGATATCGCCCCGATGGGGGGGGTGGAGATGGTAGCTGACCTTCTCGATCACCAACCGCTGGTGGCCGTAGAGCGTCGGCTCCATGCTGTAGCCCTCGACGCGCGTGGCCTGGGCCAGGAAGAGGTGGATGAGCAGGGCGATGAGGACGGCCGGGAGGACGGTGCTGACCAACTCGCGCAGGCTCTGGCCGATGAGCGAGTCAGAGGGCGCCGCCAGACGGCCGCTTGTCTGTGGGACGGGCGGCGGGGTGTAGGCAGACAGGTCGTAACGCTCCGGCTGGTCTTCCGGGCGGATGATGCGGGCGTCGGGTGGGAGGTGGGGCAGGGGTGAGGTCATGGAGGGGCGGGAAAGCGGCGGGAAACGGCAAGACAACCTGGGTGCGGCGCGCCGGCGGGGATAGATGGCTTTGCGCAACGCAGTTCTTGGCCCAGTGCGAAGACGGACGGTATGAAGCTATTCTAGCCGGGTGTGTGCATTCCTGGCAAACGATGTGGCCCGGATGGGTGTCTTTCCTTACGCCTACCCCCTTGCGTCCCGGTTTCGACTCCCCCTCACCCCTCCCAGTCGATATCGATCGGCCCACGGTTTTCGGGTTCCTCGCCGGCATAGTAGCGGCGGCGCAGGCTCTTGAGCAGCAGCCGGGCCGCGGCCAGGAGTTCGTGGGCGGCGCGATCGAGATGCTGCCAGAATTCCTCCGGCAAACCAAAGTCATGGCGAAAGAGCGTTCGGCGCAGGGCGCGCAGCCCCTGCATCATCCACTTCTCCCACGAGAAGCCTTCCTGGGCGGGCTTGGGTTCGCGGTCGGCGTCGGGCATCGCTGGCTTTTCCTTCAGGCCGGCCCCACCGGAGCAGAAGCGGGGGGCTTCTGGGCCACGGCGATGATGCTGGTGCCGATCGGCAACGGCAGGCGGCGCAAAAGGGCGACCTCGAGCTTGCCGACGCCTGCGAGCAGGGAATTCAGCCAGGGTGGGGCCGGCTCCATCTCCACCTGATAGGCGTCGTCGTCGAAATGGGGCGACTCCATCTCCGGTTCGCGGCCCAGCCAGCGCCGGCCCAAGATCAACCCGGCCGAAAGGGGGAAGATGAGGGTGAAGTTGTAGCTGCAAAAAGGCAGTTGCCAGCCGGCCGCCTGCAACTTGCGGCGCAGGTCGGCGGTCGAATAGCGCCGCTGATGGAAGTTGAGCACATCGTTCTGGCTCCAAAGCCACATCAACGCCGGCACAGTGACGACCATCCACCCGCCCGGTTTCGTCACCCGATAGGTTTCGGCGAACACCGCTGTCTCGTCGGGGATGTGCTCGACAGTATCCAGCAGCGCCACCAGATCGAAACTCCCGTCGGCAAAGGGGATGGCGGCGGCGGAACCCTGGCGCACGTCGAAGCCGCGCTGGTGGGCGATTGGGATCGGCTTGGGGTTGAATTCAAGACCGGTCACCTCGCCGTAGTGGGCCAGATGATGCATCATGTTCCCGGCCCCTGCGCCCACATCCAACACCCGGCGGCCATCCTTGCCCGGCCCGGCGTATTTGTCCAGCAGCGCCAGGATGGCTCGCGTGCGGGTGGCAAACCACCAATGGCGATCTTCTTCGATTTGAACGTGCATACGAGTGGGCATCATGAGCCTGGCCGGTCGGGGATGGGGGTGTTAGCCCCTAGTCTCTGCTGTCCCACGGTTTGCTGTCAAGTTCGGACACGCCCGCCGAAGCGATGGGCAGACGGTGGTCGTGCTACAATCCCCCCGCCAGGAGACGCCAAAACGCATGTCAATCGCCCACACCCCCTTCCTGCTCGACCTCACCCTCTGGTACGGCTGGCGCCAGCGGCTGGGGACGCTGCCCGCCCGCTGGCGACAGCAAACCCTGCCCCAGATCTGCCGCAACCTGGGTGTTCCGGTCTGGATGACGGCCAAAGCCTACCGACTGGACTGGGGGCCGACCGAGATCAAGGTCGATCGGCAGGGCGGCGAGCGCATCGTCCGTTACGAATCGCCGTTTGGGGTGCTGAGCGAACGATGGGAAAAAGGCCCCGATGGCGACTGGTGGCAGACCGACTATCTGGTCAAGACCGCCGCCGATCTCAGCATCGCCGGCGCCATCTTGAATGCCCGCGCCTACCGTTTTGACCGCGCGGCCTACGACAAGCTGCAAGCCGAGGTCGGCGAGGATGGCATCGCCGCCATCGAACTGCCCCGCCGCCCCTTCTCGCAGATTTTCCTGGAGTGGCTGGGCTGGAGCGATGGCCTGATGTTGTTTTTCGAGGCCGAAGCCGAGATCGAGGCCATCGTCGAACTGCTGGAAGAACAGGTGCAGGCGCTCGTCCGCGAAGCAGCCACCCTGCCGGGATCGGTCTTCGTCTCGCCCGACAACCTGGATGCGCAGTTCATCGCGCCGGCCTACTTCGACCGTTATCTGGCCGCCAGCTATCGCCGCAGCGCCGATGTTTTGCATGCCCAGGGCAAACAGCTCATGGCCGGCACCGGCGGCTACATCCGTCGTTTGCTGGCCCCGCTGGCTGGGGCGGGCGTGGACGCCGTGCAGGGGATTTCCGGCCCGCCGCAGAGCGACGCCACCCTGGCTGAAGCCCGCGCCATCGCCGGCCCCGACCTGTGGCTGTGGGGCGGCATCCCGCAGGACGCATTGCTCGCCGACTTCCCCGAAAGCGATTTCGAGGTCGTCGTCCGCCAGGCGGCGCGGGAAGCCGCCCAAGACGGCCGGGCCATCGTTGGCGTGGCCGACGTCGTGCCCATCGCCGCCGACATCGCCCGCCTGGAACGCGTTCCCGATTTGGTGCGCGAGGCTTGGGCGCACGTGTGAAGGGCTAATCTTCCCAATGTGTTTTTTGCTCTTTCCCTGTGCTCACCATCTCTCGAATTCGCTCTACAATTGCTACAGCTTCCTCCGCCTCTTCTCTGCCGATCATTTCGAAAGAAAGGTCGCCAGGATACCGCCCAGATACGATATATTCGTTAAGAACTGCTGCGTCTAACAGGATTTCGGCAAAAGAGGGATCATAGTCCGAGCACAGACCCAACAACACAACGATGTCATGTGTCTTTTCAAGCGTCCAGCCTTTGCCGATCAAATAGCCCTTCAGGTACTTTTCGGCCGCGCTCTGGCAAAGAAAACAGACTGTGTGATAGGTTGGATCCTCAAAGCTCAAGGCGCGCGCTGCTACAAATAGGTTCTCATCGGCAAATTGCAACCATTCAGCCGGCGTCTCAACTGGTCTCTTGCTGGCTTCGCTCATAGAGCACGATACCCCTGCCAAAGATGTGATCCGTGTAGAATGGATTGACATCAGCCAGGTTGCGACTCACCTCTTCCGGCGTTCGCACCAACAGATCCAAGCCAAAACGTCGCTGCAGAAATAATCTGTCCAAAAAGAGCCGCGCTTCCCGATCCGATCGCTTGCTGTCATGAACGACGAGCAGATCCAGATCGCTTTCACTTTCGGCATCACCTGTAGCTTGCGAACCAAACAATACGATTTTCTGCGGTCGAATGGCATCGACAATCCGTCTCGTGACCAGCTCGATGATTTCCGGGGTGATCTCGGTACTGGACAGCAAGCTATCTTCAGCCGATGAAAGCCTTTGCAGTGTTGGTTCAGTGATAGTCATTGGTAGCACCTATGGCCAGATCATAGCACGGTAGCGTTCAATTTTCAATTTACCTCAACCGCCCCCCAACTGCTCATGCCTTCTCACGTCATCGACTCCCTCCTCTTCCAGGATATGTACGGCACGGCGGCGCTGCGCCAGGTTTTCAGCGACGAAACCATGGTGCAGTGCTGGCTCGACTACGAGGCCGCGCTCGCCCGCGCCGAGGCCGCCATCGGTCTCATCCCCGCCGAAGCCGCCGCTGAGATCACGGCCAAGGCCCGGGCCGAGAACATGGACTTCGCGGCCCTGAAAGCCGGCATCGACCAGACCACGCACGAGCTGGTGCCGCTGGTGTGGCAGCTGGCGTCAATCTGCGAGGGCGAGGCCGGGCGCTGGGTGCATTGGGGCGCCACCACGCAGGATGTGACCGACACCGGGCTGGTCTTGCAGATCAAAGCCGCCCGCGCCCTCCTCCTGGCCGATTTGCAGACGCTGGCAGAATCGTTGGCTGGGCTGGCCCGCCGCGAGCGCGATACCCTGATGGCCGGGCGCACACACGGCCAGCACGCCCTGCCCATCACCTTTGGTTACAAAGTTGCCATCTGGCTGGCCGAAATCCGGCGGCATATCGCCCGCCTGCACGATTGCAGCCCGCGGGTGCTGGTGGGCCAGTTTGCCGGCGCCGCCGGCACTCTGGCCTCGGTTGGCGCCAAAGGCCCGGACATCCAGCGGCTGCTGATGGCCGACCTGGGCCTGGGAGTTCCTGAGATCGCCTGGCACGCGGCCCGCGACGGGCTGGCCGAATGGGGGACGGTGATGGGCCTGCTCGCCGCCACCCTGGGCAAGATCGCCCACGAGATCATCCTGCTGCAAAAATCGGAGGTGGCCGAGATCGAAGAACCGTATCAGCGCGGCAAGGTCGGCTCCAGCACCATGCCGCACAAGCGCAACCCCATGCTGTGCGAAGGCATCGTCGCCGAGGCGCGCATGGTGCGCAATCTCGTCCCCTCGTTATTGGCGGCGATGGAGGCCGAACACGAGCGCGATTGGGCTTCGATGCACATCGAATGGGCCGTCATCCCCGAGATCACCCTCCTGGCCGGCGGCGCCCTGGCCCACACGGTGCGAGCGATCGCTGGCCTCATCGTCTACCGCGACAAGATGGCCGCCAATGTCGACATCCTCCACGGCCTCATCCTCTCGGAAGCGGTGATGCTGCAATTGGGCGAGCATCTGGGCCGGCAGACCGCCCACGAGGTGGTACACGAGGCCTCGATGCTGGCCTTCGAGCAGCGCCGCCCCCTGGCTGAACTGCTGGCGGCCGACCCGCGCCTCACCGCCCATCTCTCCGCCGCCCAACTCGACGCCATGCTCGACCCCGCCGCCTACACCGGCCTGGCGGGCTGGTTCGTCGATCGCGTCGCCGGGAAGGAGGGGAAATGACACAAATGGGAGAAACACAAATAAATACATAATAATATTCGTGTCATTCGTCCATTCGTGTCATTCGTGATAAAACACATATCAAAGATCAATGACACAAATGGGAGAAACACAGATAGTTTTATAGATATATTCGTGTTATTCGTACATTCGTGTCATTCGTGATAAAAACCATTAACCAAGAGGCATTGCCATGAAAATAGGCGCATTGGGCGTCATCGTCGGCGATCTGACCGATGTCGATTACAACAAAATCCGCTGGGCGGCTGAGCTGGGCTTTCACGGCCTGGGCGCCCACATCACCGTCCCCGCCGAAAGCATCAGCGACCGCACGATTGCCAACGTCAAGACCGCCTTCGCCGACCAGGGCATGGCCCTCCTCCAGCTTTGGCCGCTGTACCCGTGCATCATCTCGCCGGACGAGGGTGTGCGGCAGGCCGGCGTGGAGCAGGCGCGCGCGAGCGTCAAGCTGGCGTCGAAGCTGGGCGTCCCGGCCTCGGGCGTGCGTCCCACCAGCCTCAGCCCCCGCGGCGATTGGGCGCCCCACCCCGACAACTACAAACCCGAAACCGAAGACCGTTTCCTCCGCAGCCTGAGCGACATCCTGCAGACGGCGGACGATTACGGCATCGACATCATCCTGGAGATGCACCAGACGACGCTTCTAAAGGACGCGCCCACCGTCCGCCGCCTCCTCGACCGCGTCGCCTCGCCCCGGCTGAAGGTCAATATCGACCCGGTCAACTTCGTGAACAGCCTGGCCGTGGCCTTCGACTCGGCGCCGATGATCCACGAGCTGTTCGACCTGCTCGGCCCCTTCGCCGACACCGTGCACGTCAAGGATTTCTACCTGCAAGACCACTTCGTCCTCCACATCTCCGAGACGGTGGTGGGGACAGGGATGATGGATATCGACACCGTGCTGCGCCGGGCCGAGCAGGCCATCCCCAATGGCTATGTCATCGTCGAACACCTGCCGCTCGCCCTCATCCCCCTGGCCAGGCAGAACCTGGCCGGGCGGATGAAGGCGTTGGGCATCAGCATCGGCTGAGAGAAGCCGATCACGCCGGCGGCGCTAGAGCAGGCTGTTCAGGCGGCGGGCCGGCCGCTCATCCTGCCGCTCATGGCGGCGGTGGTCGCGGTCGAGCGGGGCGTCGGCGAAAAATGACCACAAGAGCAGGGTGATGATGGCGATCAGAACCAGCGTCAATTCGGACATACGAGCCTCCTGGGCAACACAAGTGGGATGGCTCGATCCTAGCGCCCGAAAGTGAATTCGACTTGAAAATTGGCTGCGCGCCGGGTTACAGTTCTTTCATCGCCATGTCAGGCAGGCGGCGCCGACCCTACCGAAGCAGGACGGGCAGATAGAGCTGATGGGGTGTGGCGGTGGCCGTCGGTTCGGGGGTCGGGGTCTCGCTGGCGGTGGCGGTGGCCGTCGGTTCGGGTGTGGAGGTGGGGGTCTCGGTAGCGGTGGCCGTGGGCGATGGTGTGGGCGATGGGCTGAACGTGATCGTGGCTGTCGGCGTTGGCGACAGCGTGGCGGTTGGGGTGGCCGTGGCGGTGGCGGTTGGCGTGGGCGTGGGTGCGTCGAAGAAGAAGCGGTTCTCGTGCACTTCTTTGGCCGGCAAATGCCATTCGATCGTGGTCGGGTTCAGGATGACCCCATCTTCGCTGCTGGCGCCAACGCCCACCAGCCCCGCCGGCGCCTCAGCGATGAGGCGCAGATAGTCGAAATCCTGGTCGGGCGGCACATAAAAGCTCCAGAAGCCGGCGCCATCGCTCACCCTGGCGTCGAGTTGGAGACCGGGAGCCGCTGCGCCCTCGTCGCGACCAAAGAGCCGCAACATCACCCCCGGCAGGGGAACGCTGGCGTCACCCAGCGGGCCGCGATGGGTGTAGCCGCGCAGCCGCACCACCGGCGGATCGTACTCGAAAGCGCCGATGTCGCAGCCACCGCCGCGCGGTCGCTCACTCCCGCGCTGGTCGCGCTGGCCGACCAACGGCTGGGCGCAGGCAGCGGCATCGGCGGCGTCGATGGCAGGGCTGCCGGGCGCCAGGGCATGAGTTCGGGTGGGGCCGCCGTTATCTTGCAGCGGGCCGAGCAGCGGGTCGCCAGAAAGGGCCGGGCCACAACTGTCGTCGGCGATCAGGTTGCTGATGTTGGCGCTCAGAGCCACGTCGGTGCGGCAGTCCTCGCCGACCTCGTCGCCATTGGCGATGAGGGTGTTGTACAGCGAGAGCGCGCCGGCTCCGTTCTCGATCCCAGCCGGCCCAAACCATCCTCCATTGTTGGCGATGGTGCAATGGCTCATCAACATGGCGCCGCCATTGAAGATCGTTCCTCCGCCCGGCGCACTATTGCCGCTAAAGGTGCTGTTCACAATCGTTATTTCGCCTTCATTACCCAGCGCAGCGACGACGCCGGAGAATACCAGCCCCGCCGAATAGACGCCGTTGCCATTGAAGGTGCTGCCGGTGATAAAGGCGGTCGCTCCTACAGCATTGTGGACGCCGCCAAAGCCGCGGGCGAAATTGCCAGCGATGATGGTGTTCACCATCGTGAGAACGCCGCCGTTGTAGATGCCGCCGGCGCGGGTCCCCGGAATGGCCCAATCCACCGGCACAGCCTTGTTGTCTTCGATGATGCTATCGATCACCGTCAGCATCCCCAGATTGTAGATGCCGCCGCCGACCGCGGGTTCGATCCAGTCGATGGGCATCACCGTATTTTGTTTCACCGTCACCTGGCGCAACACCAGGTCGCCAGCATTGTAGATGCCCCCTCCTTCCAGGGCCAGGCCGTCTGTGATCAGCAGCTGCGTCATCTCGACCTGCGCCCCGCCCGCGACCCTGAAGACGCGCGTCTGCTGGTTCCCGCTCAGGCGCAGGCCAGGCGATTGCGAGCCATCGAGTCGGAGCGGCGATTCGAGGTCGGGAAGGGCGGCGCCGAGCACGATGGTGTTTTGCGCCAGCGCCGGAGCGAAGATGATCGTATCGGCGCCGACGCCGGCCGGGCAGACATCGACCGCCGTATCCGTGTTCGCCGCTTGAATCGCCTCGCGCAGCGAACACTTGCCATCGTCGGCAATGGCATCCACCACCGTATCGACGCTGATTGAGTTTTGCCCGGCCCAGGTTCGTTCTGGCGGGCGCGCTCCTCCCGACGCCGGCAAGACCAACAAGAACAGTAGCAACAAGCTGCCAACCATCGCCCTGTGTGCGGCGCCTCGCCCTGGGCGACCAATCTGCTGGTTCATTTTTTCGGTCCTCCTCCGCAAAACGATACATCGATGCCATCCCCTGGCGAGTGGGGAAGCTGCACCCTGGTCGGTTTCTTGTTGGCCCGGCGAGAACCATCTCGACGAGCGGCCCTCTGCCGCCGCAGCCGATCATCGGCGACAGAGCACCGTAATCATACCAACAATCCGGCCCTTGTCAAACCCGACGCCTCCCCAAAACGCCCCCCACCGGTCCTCCTCCCACCGCCTCAATCCCATCATTTTGCCAGAATATATCTTGACAAAACCTTTGCAATCAACTACACTACCATCCAAACCACCCCGCCACTGACAACTGCCCACTGACCACTGACCAGATGCCGTTGGTTTATTTATGGTCAAGTAAAGTAGGCATGGAAACTGGTTGAACAATGGTTGAGCGTGTGGCAAAATGAGCGTCGGCCATAGACGTATGGCAGCAACTACAGCCAAGTCACTTTGAAAACATGAGTTTGGCTTCTGACCTGGCGATGGAAGGTAGGCGCAAGCGAATTCTCGCTGCAGGCGGGCCGCTTCAGCCACGGTTCATCGTCATCGGCAAGGTGAGATCGGCAAGACGACTGCTCTCGAAGTGACTTCAGTTTCATCATCCAGGAGGATGGAAGCTATGGGCCCGTCATAAAATAATCTACTCGATTTGGTAGACCAACGCAGGTGTGGCATACTGGCGATCATGGATACAACTGCAATCAAAGAACGTTTTATGCACCTGAAACCGTTTCTGAACGAACG